>JBEKVL010000010.1:0-29909 GCA_049514055.1 Tepidisphaeraceae bacterium
CAAGGAGCAGCGAGTGAACGCCACCATCGAGGTGGAGGGGCTGCTCAGCGGCCTGAAACGCAAGACCTGCGAGCCGATCGCGCGGGAGCACGGCGTGGAGCGGAAGCCCATTCAGTTCTTCGTCGGAGCCGGCAAGTGGGATGACGAGAAGGTCATGGCCGAAGTCCGTCGCCAGGTCAAGAAAGAACTTTCCGATGAGAATACCGTGCTGGTGCTGGACCCCAGTTCCTTACCCAAGAAGGGCACCGAGTCCTGCGGCGTGAGTCGCCAGTGGAGCGGGCGGCTGGGCAAGCTGGACAACTGCCAGGTGGGGGTGTTTCTCTGCTACGCGGCGGCCGGGGGCTAACGCCACCGCCTCGGGATGCTCCAGAATCGACGTCTCGGTCCCTTTGCTTGCGTTCATACCTCAACTTATCGGCTCGGAAAGACCGATAATCACAGTGAAACGGTTACAGTAGAACTAAGCGAAATTCAGAAGAGCCAAAACAAATCTGCGGCCACGGTGCCGCAGATTCAACAGATATGCACGCTTCTGCTGCGCGAGCCCCGGCCCAGCAGCCAGCAGATCGCCGAGCAGATCAGCAGCGTCCTGCGCCGCAGCGAGGAATCCCGCATTTACGCCTGGCATAAGGCGACCGGCCATTATCCGCCACCCCGCCAATTTGCCGACCACTGCCGTGCGGACACGGGATAACGGTTACAGTAGAACTAGCCGCGTGCCGATCCGCCGAAAATGGAGCAGATGACCGTTTTCACGTAGAATCCGGCCAACATGAGGCCGACAATCATCAAGTCAATCCTGCGGAATCTCCTGTGCGTCTTGTTCGTACTGGCCATCGCGGGCGGCGGTGGATCGGCCGCCGCGGCCGAGAGATCAGGGGCGGCGAAGAAGCCCAACATCATTTTCATTCTCGCCGACGACCTCGGCTGGGCCGATCTCGGCTGCTGCGGCAGCACCTTCTACGAGACGCCCAATCTCGATCGCCTCGCCTCACAGGGCATGCGCTTCACCGATGCCTACGCGGCCTGCTCGGTCTGCTCGCCGACGCGGGCGAGCATCATGACCGGCAAGTATCCAGCACGGTTGCACATCACCGACTGGCTGCCCGGCCGGCCTGACCGGCCCGACCAGAAGCTCAAGCGCCCGGCCATCCTCGCCAACCTGCCGCTCAAGGAAGTGACCATCGGCCAGGCGCTCAAGGACGGCGGCTATCGCACCGTCTTCCTCGGCAAATGGCACCTGGGCGACAAGGAGCATTTCCCGGAGCATTTCGGCTTCGATGTCAACCTCGCCGGCTGCGGCGCCGGTAGCCCGCCATCGTACTTCCCACCCTACAAGCTGCCCAACTTGACCGACGGACCCAAGGGCGAATACCTCACCGACCGGCTCACCGACGAGGCCCTGAAGGCCATCGAGGATTCGAAAGACAAACCGTTCTTCATCTACTTGGCCCACTACGCCGTCCACAATCCGCAACAGGCCAGGCCCGAGATCATTGCCAAGTACAAGGCCAAGGCCGCCGCTCTGCCTCCGCCCGCCGGGCCGGAGTTCCTGCCCGAGGGAAGGAACAAGGCCCGGCAGATCCAGAACCAACCCATCTACGCGGCCATGATCGAGAGCGTCGACCAGGGTGTCGGCCGGATAATGAAAAAACTCGGCGAACTTGGCCTGGCCGACAACACGATCGTGATCTTCACCTCCGACAACGGCGGTCTATCTACGTCTGAGGGCATGCCGACCTCCAACCTGCCGTTGCGCTGCGGCAAGGGCTGGCACTACGAGGGCGGCGTCCGCGAACCGCTCATCGTCAAAGCACCCGGCGTGACCAAGCCTGGAAGCGTCTGCCACGAGCCGATGACCAGCACGGACTACTACCCCACGCTGCTCGACCTCGCCGGCCTGCCCCTGCGCCCCACGCAGCATGTGGATGGCGTCAGCATCGCGGCGCTGCTGAAAGGGGACACGATTCCCCAGCGGCCATTCTTCTGGCACTATCCGCACTATTCCAACCAGGGCGGCGGCCCCGGCGGCGCCATCCGTATCGGCGATCTCAAGCTCGTCGAGTGGTACGATGACATGCGCGTCGAACTGTTCAACCTGAAGGACGACATCGGCGAAAAGACCGATCTCGCGGCCAGGACGCCTGAGAAGGCGGCCGAACTCCGCGACAAACTGCACGCCTGGCGAAGCCGCGTCGATGCCCAGATGCCCACGCCCAATCCCGCTTACGACCCGGAGTGGAAAGAAGGCAAGCCAAAGCCGGTGGCGTGGAACGAGATGGATTGAGAGCATCAATCCCCCTGCTACTCCGGCGTTTCGCCCTTCAATACCGTCGCCGTGTATTGCGCCGCACGTTGCACGTGGTTGTTTTTGTCCGTTTGGTACATCGTCCACCACTCCTGCACCGATTTCTGGTTGAACATGTACTGCACATGTTGCCCATGGGGCACATGCGGCATGTAGTTGTGCAGGTAGTGATATCGCTTGTCACGCACGCTGCGTACGAAATCGTAGCGCTCGTCCATGCGGTTGCGAAAGCAGAAGGCGTATTCCTGCGGGCCGGCATTTTGCTTGCCCGGGAAGGCGCGACCCTCCATGTACTTGGGGGCCTCGATGCCCGCCAGACTGAGCACGCTCGGCGCGAAATCGACGAACGACACCGGCGCATCCAGCCGGCTGCCCGGAGCCGCCGGTGCCAGGTGTTGCCATTTCTTCGCGAACTGGACGATCAGCGGCACGTGCAGGCCGCTCTCAAAGCAGAATCGCTTGCTGCGTGCGAGCACGCCGCCGTTGTCGCCGTAGTAGAAGACGATGGTGTCTTCCTCGAAGCCTATGACCTGACGCACTATGTCAAATACCTCGACCGCGCCCAGCAGGCGCTGGCGCTTGCGTTGAGCGGCTGGGATGGCGATGAACGCCGCGGAGAATGGGGAGCGGAACGACGTGCCGCTGGTGTCGGACCTGGTAGCGCAGATCGAGCAACGGTAGGTGGAACCCAACACGCCCCCCGCAGCACCCACCCCGGCGGAATCCCCTCAAACAGTTCACCGTCTTTACAAATCTCCTCCGCCTCGCCCATCTCCGCGACCGCTTCGCCTCCGATTCCGCCGCCAAAACGCTGAAATTGGCAGACGAAGAGGGCTGACCGTTCAGCGAGGTTTGGCCTCCTGTTCCCCGCGCCGCAAAACCTTGTCCATCTCGTCCGGGTCGTCCATCGGCGTCGACGGCTGGAGACGCGCCTTGCCGTAGTCCGGATCCTTCGGATCAACGGCCTTCTCCGGATCGAAAACACGCGGGTCCACGGGCATGCATGTGTACGGCCGGATATCAGGCGTCGTGGTGAAGCAATCGGAGAAATCGTTGGCCAGGGCGTCGAACATGTTCAATGGCGGCAGGCCGAAAACCTGGTAGAGCGTGCGGTGCATGCTCACGATCGTGGTGTGGCGGTGCGAGACGTAACCGCGCCTGGCCCATGGGCTGATGACCAGCAGCACGCTGCGCTGGGCGTCCACATGATCTGGCTCGCCGCCGGCGTCATCCTCGGTCACGAAGATCGCCATGTCCTTCCAGTACGGCGTGTGCGTCAGGAACTCGACGATCCGGCCCAGGGCCAGGTCATCGTCGGCCATCCACGAGGCGAGATAGGGATAACCCTTGTCGGGCTTGGGATCGGCGCCGTGATCGCTGCACAGGGCGATGTTGACGAACGATGGGAAGGGCTCTTTGCCATTCAGGAAAAGTCTCTCGACATCTTTCATAAACCAGTGAGCGCGGTACTGGTCAGGAATGTTCGTATTGAAGATGGGAAACTCGCGACAGGTGTTGTCAAACAGGACCTTGGGCATGGGGATGTTGACCACTTCGCGGGCGCCCGTCGGATGCGTGTCCTCGCCTTCGTTCACGCCGGGGAACTCGAAGCCCTCTCCGTAGTTGCGAAACGTGATGCCGTTTCGCGCCAGGTGCTCCCACGTGGAACCGGCCTCGGGATAATCCTCCGGAATGAGCGAGGCGTTCGATCCCATCGAGTAGCGGCGGCCGGGTGCGCTGCTGTCCTTCTTGAACGACCAGCCGACCGAGTACGTCATCTGCATCAGGTTGTTCGGCTGCACGCCCACCAGCCAGCGATGCCCGACCCCGGAGGTTTCCGGTTCCACGTAGAAGTTGTCGCTCAGGCTGAACTGCCGCGCCAGGGCGTTGTGGTTGACCATCACGGCCACGTCGTCGAGTCTGGGTTGACCCTTGCCCTCAATTGTCTGGTGCAGTCCCCAGCGTAACAACGCAGGGTCGTGTTTGGCGCCGGGCACGCGATCGAAGATCGTGTCGAAGGTGTGGTTCTCCTTGGTGATGAACACTACGTACTTGATTTGCTCCGAGATCCTGCCCGGCGCGGTCGGGATCACCGGCGAGGACATCGCCTCCCGGTCGACGCGACGATCCACGATGCCGTTGCAGGCCAGCACATCCGCCGTCATCATCTTGAGTTCGGCATCGGACGGCACCTCGAGCACGCTGACCACGCCGCGCATGCCGAGGAAATCGCTCCGGGGGATTTCCTTGCCCGCGTTTGGCCCGTTGCCGAAGCCGCGGAAGCAGATGCAGACGAGTTGCCGCCCATCCGGAGAAATGGCGACGCGATACGGATACCACGCAGTCGGAATGTGGCCGAGCACGGACAGCGTCTTCGTGTCCAGCACGGCGATGGCGTTGATGCCCAACTCGGCGACGTAAAGCCGCTTTCCGTCCGGCGACACGGCCATGCCGGATGGACTCACGCCCCGCACGCGGGCCACCAGCGGCGAAGGGACAATTCGTCGTCTCGCCGCAATTTCATTCCGTCCCAGGTCGATTCGCTCGATCATGTCGTTGTTGCCGTTGGACACAAAGAGCTCCTCGCCATGCCCGGCCAGGAAGTTGGGGGCGCTGCCGCCGATGGTCTTGCCGTTATCCGACGGCGCCCCGACCAGCAGGCCCGTCTTGAGACGACAGACGACCATGGGCGCTTCCGGTTTGGACACATCCATGCCCCAGACGGAGAATGACTCGGGCACATTCGACTCGCCGAGGCCGGAAATCTTCCGCCCCTCGACCTCCACGCCGTCACGCGCCTCTTTGCTGGGGTAGCCGTAAGGCGGGAATGTCAGGCCACGCTTATCAAAGCGGGGGTCGTTCGGCGGCGGAACCGGGCTGTATTCAAACAGCCCGATATTCGCCGCGTAAACCTTGTCGCCCATCACCGCCAGCGCGTAGGGATACCGTCCCACGGGCACGGATCCGACCACCTGCCGCCGCGCCGCATCAACCACCACAACGCGGAAGTTGGTCACATCAGCGCAGTAGAGGTGTCTGCCGTCGCCGCTGACCTTAACGTCCGCAGCGTAGCTGTCTTCATATTTGCGTCCACCCACCTCGGTGTCCAAGGACATCTCGATGATCTTCTCGGGCGCGGCCACATCCAGCACATAGACGGCGCCGGTGTCCCCGCTGCTCCAGTAGAGTGTCCGCCCATCGGGCGCGAAGTCCACGCCGCCGCCGCTGGAAGTTCGCGGCCGCCCGCCTTTGG
The DNA here is from genome assembly GCA_049514055.1 of Tepidisphaeraceae bacterium. Classification (GTDB taxonomy): domain Bacteria; phylum Planctomycetota; class Phycisphaerae; order Tepidisphaerales; family Tepidisphaeraceae; genus JANYKD01. The sequence goes on from JBEKVL010000010.1 coordinate 5,562, forward strand.
CCAGGGAAATCGGCGGCTTGACTACGGTCACCAGCGGCTTGCCCTCGCGCCAGTCAGTGATGATTTGCCCAACGCCGTCACTGGCGACGAAGAGCGTCTTGCCGTCTCGACTCATCGCCAACCCGTAGGGCTCCCGCGCCACCGGGATATGCCGGCCGACGGGCCGCAGGTAGCGGCCGGAGGAGAGAATGGTCAGCCCCTTGGGGTCGTGTTTCGCGTAGCTGTCGACGGAGGGTGCGTGGAGATAGGGCTCGTCCAGGGCCGACACGGCCAAGGCGAATCCCGTCAGGCCGATGATCGAGGTCAGTAGCATTCTCATGGCGACTTCTTCGGCTCAGGTTCCATCACCGTTCGCGGCTGCTCAACCGGTCAGGCTCCCCATGAGCCCGCTGACGAACCGGCAGTATATCCCCCGCCCTCCCCTCTGGTACAGACGCCCCGCGGCGTTTACTCTGTGGCACTGATGCTCATCGGTTTCTCACAACGCCTGCTTGCCCTTCTGCAATTCACGCGGATGGCCCTGGTTTTCACGGCCATTTCCGACAGCACGACGGGCTACATTCTCGACCGCGCGCACAGCGTGCCGGCCGGAGGGTCGCTGCCGGCGAGCTTGCGGCCGCTGGAATTGTTCCTGGTGGCGCTGATCTCCATCGGGCTTTACGGGTTCGGGATGACGCTCAACGACATCATCGACCGCCGGCGCGATTCGATGCTGGCGGCCCACCGGCCGCTTCCTTCAGGTCGGATGCGCCTGGCCACCGCACATTTCATCTGCTTCGGTCTGGCGGCGCTGGCCATCGGCTGTGCCTTCGTTTACGGCCGCCTTGTTCCCGGCGGCTGGCAGAGCTGGGTGATGGTCATGTTTGTGGGCGCCCTGATCACTTCCTACGACTTTGCCGGGAAGTATCTGGTCGGGCCGGGCCTGCTGACGCTGGGCCTGATCCGCATGTTCCACTGCCTGATTGCCGCTCCGGATTGGCCGTGCATCTGGCATCCGCTGATGCTCTTCACCCATGTGACCATCCTCTCGGCTGTCGCCTATGCGTGGGAACAGAAGCGGCCTTCGCTGACGCCCATTCACTGGCTTGGTGTGGCGACCGGGGTCGTGCTCGTGGACGTGATGTCAATTGCGCTGCTTGCCGGCCGAGCGCGGCCCCAGAGGCTGTGGATTCAGCCTGGATTGATGTTGCTGCCGGTGCTGATGTCGCTGTTTCTTGCCACTGCTGTCTGCATCCGATATCGCACCGGCAGTCTCCGCGAGGCCGGCCAGCGGCTGATGCTTGCGGGCCTGCTCTGGCTGATCCTCTATGACGCGGCGATCGTACTGACTTACGCCGGATGGGCCTGCGCCCTGGCCATTCTGGGCCTGCTGCCGCTGTCGTATCTCATGGTCCTGATGATGCGCTGGTGGAGCCGTCTGCTGGCGATCACACAACCGCCGGAGTATAAACGCGTCCGTTCCGATCCCCAAGACATCGCATAGGCATTATCACCGTAACCTATTGCGAATAAATCAGTTGCAACTAATATGCGGGATCGTCGTCTCCCCGGATTATTCGTTACAGACCACCCATTTTGAAAAAAACGGCGGAGTCACGATTGCATTCCGTATCTCAAGAGCTAAGATATTTGCCCAGTCAAATAGTCCCTCCAGTGCCCGGTCGTACGCCCTCCAGCGGCCGGGCACTCTCTTTTTTTTGTGTTGTTCGTCACAATGTTGCATTTACGGATGTACCGGCGCATATACTTGTGAACAGGTTTTTGGCGGTCGGCGCGCCGGCGGCCGTTTTTCGACAATCAAGCGAAGGAGCAGCCCATGCCCATGGTGCAGGAAATTCTTGCCGGGAAAGGGTCGCAGGTCCACACGGTCCCTGCTGCGATGACCGTGCTCGAGGCCACGCGCCTGATGAACCAGCACAAAATCGGTGCGGTGGTGGTCATGGAGGGTGGACGCGTGGCCGGCATGTTCACCGAGCGCGACGTGCTCAGCAGGGTTGTGGCCATGGAGATGTCGCCTTCCAGATCGCGGGTTGGCGAGGTGATGACGCGCGACATTGTCTGCTGCCTGCCGGCCGATGACATCGACGATGTCAGCCGGATCATGCGCGACCGCCGGATTCGCCACCTCCCGGTTGTGACCCCCAGGGGCGACTTGCTGGGGCTGATCTCCATCGGCGACATCAACGCCTTTCACGCCTCCAGCCAGGCATCACAGATCCATCTCCTGAAGGACTACGTGTACGGTCGCGTGTGAGGCGAGCGGTCTTGCGTACAGTCGGGCCGGTGTCCCCGCCGGCCCGGAACACCAGGCAATCCACGATTCAGGAAGACCGGCGGGGACGCTGGGCCCACCCCAAATCACGCCTTCTGCGCCAGTGCCGACACCTCTGCCGTTGCCGCCACATGGTGTGTTTCGGGCTTGAACTTGAGCACGATGAACGCCCCGGCGGCCGCCAGCACCAGACCCAGGAAAAAGACGGGGCTTGGCTTCTCATCGGGCGGCTCAACCACCAGGGTGATCAGGCAGTTGATGATCGGCGCGAACGAGAACACCAGCGGTGCCACCAGCAGCGGCGCGGCGGGCATGCCGCTTCGCCGCGCGTAGGTGACCGCAAACACGATGCACAGCGCGCCGGCCGCGCCGAGAATCCCCGCCACCGTCGAGAACGCGGAACCTCGCCAGTTGAAGCCGGGATCCACTCCCGCCGGCGGCTTGTTGGTCGCCAGGAACAGTCCCGGCACCACCACCGCCATCACGAAATACGCCAGGCCGATGAACAGGAATGCCCGCATTGCGGCAACGATGGTGTATTGTTTTGGCAGGCCCTCGGCGAGTTTGGTCCGGCCCTGGTCGATGGTCACGACGTAGGCGCCCCAGGTCAGGGCGGCGCCGGCCACGAATAGAAGCCACAGGTACTTGTTCATTGCGAATGTCCTTTGCTCAAAAACCGTCAACAGCCGGAGATGATAGGACCACTCGTGGAGCGGCGACAACGCCGGAATTAATGGAGGACCGCCGGACCCGATCATCCGCTTTGCGCCCACGAACAATTTTCCTCAATCCCGCGCGTGCCCGCATTCACCTGCGTAGACTTACCCCGTACCGGCAGAAGTCCAGGAGCCTGTGAATGAGTCCAATGTCCAAGCGGGTGTACCACATCCCGGAAGAAGAGACGCTTGAGCGGGCCGCGCTCGTCCACCTCCAGCGGCGGAAACTCGGCGCGATGTTGGCGAGGCTCCGCGCCGACAACGCCTTCTACCGGCGCAAGTTTGAGGGCATTGCCTTCGACGCCGCCCGCGACGATCTCGGGATCCTGCCGCTGACGACTCGCGCCGAACTGGAGCAGGACCAGGCGGACCATCCTCCATTCGGCTCCGACCTTACCTGTCCCGTCACCGACTACGTCCGCCTCTGCCAGACCTCGGGTTCATCCGGCGGCCGCCCGATGCGCTGGCTGGACACGCCCCAGGGCTGGGACTGGTGCAAGCGCTGCTGGAGCATCGTCTACACTGCGGCCGGCGTTACCCGCAGCGACCGGCTGTTCTTCCCGTTCTCCTTCGGCCCGTTCCTGGGTTTCTGGTCGGGCTTCGACGCGGCCGGCCTGCTGGGCGCCCTGGCGATTCCGGGTGGCGGCATGAGTACCACCGCGCGGCTCAGGCTGATTCTCGACCTGGGCGTCACGGTCGTCTGCTGCACGCCGACCTATGCCCAGCGCATGGCCGAGGTCGCGGAACATGAGAAACTGGACATCGCATCGTCGGCCGTCCGGCTGATGATCGTGGCTGGTGAGCCCGGCGGTTCGGTGCCGGAGATCCGTTCGCGCATTGAATCGGCCTGGAGCGCGCGGGTCTTCGACCACTCGGGCATGACCGAAATCGGCCCGCTGGGGTTTGAATGCCCGGACCATCCGGGCAGCGTCCACCTCATCGAATCCGAGTGCATCGCCGAAGCCATCGATCCGCAGACGCTCCGGCCGATGCCGGATGGCGAGGTGGGTGAACTGGTCATCACGAACCTTGGGCGAACCGGTTCCCCGGTCGTTCGCTACCGAACCGGGGATCAGGTGCGCTTCACGCGGGATCGGTGCTCCTGTGGGCGCTCCTTCGCACTGGCACGCGGGGGGATTCTGGGGCGGACGGACGACATGATCTGCGTTCGCGGGATCAATGTGTTCCCGAGCGCCCTTGAGGCGATCATCGGCCGGATTCGCCATGTCGCCGAGTTCCGGATCGAGGCCTATGATCTGGGGTCGCTCACGCAACTCGCCGTGGACATCGAACCTGTTCCGGTCGCGGCGAATGATCCGGGATTGGCGTTTCGGGTGGAACAGGTGATTCAAGACACGCTGTCGTTGCGGGCGGAGGTCCGGCTTGTTCCGCCGGGCACGCTGCCCCGATTTGAAATGAAAGCCCGCCGGTTTATCCGGCGTAAAGTCGCCGATTCGGCGGATGCAATTGCAGGTCAAGTATGAGAAAACGATCGAAGAATGGATTGATCTGGCGTTTCCCGGGCGACACGGGCAAATACTCTTGCCCATGCCACCCCATATGCCAGGTCCTGGCGCTGATAGTAGTCACACTGTTCACGGCGGTTCCGTGCTTTGCCGCCGACTGGACGCAATGGCGCGGGCCCGAGCAGAACGGCGTTTCGCGCGAGAAGAACCTGGTGGATGCCTTCGACCCCGATACCGGCCAGAATGTCGTCTGGAAGAACAACATCGCCGGCATGTCCAGCCCGATCGTCATGAAGGGGAAACTCTATGCCTGGACGCGCGTGGGCGAGGTGAAGGTCAACAACACCACCGTCGTCGGGACGGAAACACAGGAGGCACTGGTCTGCGCCGACGCGGAAACCGGCCGGCCGCTGTGGGAATACCGAATCAATATGACCCAGACCGAGGTGCCCTTCCATCGCCTGGGCTGGGGCAACGTCGCAGGGGATCCGGAGATCAACCGCGTCTACGGCTACGGCGTGCAGGGGCAACTGGTGTGTCTCGACGCCACAGACGGCACGCTCGTCTGGAAGCGCCACATGACCGAGGAATTCGGGATGATCAGCACCTTCGGCGGGCGCACCCAGTCGCCCACCATCGATGAAGACCAACTGCTGCTCGGCGGCGTTTCCTTCGGCTGGGGCGACCACGCCCAGGGAACGCACCGCCTGTTCGCCTTCGACAAGAAGACCGGCCGGCTCAACTGGAGTGCCGCCCTGGGCAGCCGCCCGGTGGACGCGCCGTACGGCACGCCCGTGGTGGCAGTGATCGGCGGCCAGCGGATTGTCTGCACGCTCGCTGGCGACGGCGGCGTATATGGCGTCAAAGCCCGTACGGGCGAAAAAGTGTTTGGCTACAAGCTCTCCAAACGCGGCAACAATGACACGGTGCTGGTGGTCGACAACAAGCTGATCTGCTCCAGTTCCGAAGAGAATCCTGACAACTCGCAACTCGGACGGGTCGTTTGCCTCGATATTTCCCGGATCAACGAGAAAGGCGAACCGAAAGAGCTCTGGCGCGTGGACGGCATCGAGGCGGGGTTTCCCTCTCCGACCACCGATGGGCGCGTGGCCTATATCTGCGACAACAAAGGCACGGTACATGCCATCGACATCGACTCCGGCAAGGTGCTCTGGAAGCAGGTTACCGGCACCATCGGCAAGGCCTCGCTGGTCTACGCCGATGGCAAGATCTATGCTTCCGAGGCCAACGGCCGGTTTGTGGTGATCAAGCCGCCCGAAGCCGGACAGAAGAAGCCTCGGGTGCTGTCCAGAATCGAACTGAGCGCCGATGCCCAGCAACTCGGGCGCGAGTACTACATCTTCGGCTCGCCGGCCGTCTCCAACGGGCGGTTCTACCTCCAGACCGCCGGCGGCACCTACTGCTTCGGCAGCAAGGAGCCGGTCGAGACCGTCAATTCCAGCAACCCGATTCCGGCCATGCCCGCGGAAGAGGCCGCTGATCCTTCCGCCACGCCCGCCCGCGTCCAGGTGGTGCCGGCCGATGTCGTGCTTGCACCCGGTGAATCGGTGCGGTTCACGGTTCGCACGTTCGACGGCAAGGGCCGCCTGCTTAAAGAGGCCGCGCCTGCGGAGTGGTCTGTTGGTCCCGTCACCATCCCGCCGCCGCCCTCTGCCCTGCCGGGCACCGTGCCCACGAAGGCCGGCAACCTCAAAGGTTCGGTTACGGTTGATGGCAAATACACGGCCGAGGCTGGCCCCAGTCAGGGCGGCGCCGTCTTCGCCACGCTGAAGGCCGGGGATAAGACTATCGCAGGCTTCGCTCGCGTTCGCGTGCTGTCGCGATTCCCCGTCAAGATCGACTTCGAAAACTCGCCTGCCGGCAAGCCCCCGCTCACCTGGATCGGGGCCGGCGGCAAATTCCAGGTGCGCGAACTGCCCGATAAGAACCATGTACTCGTCAAAACCCTCGATCTGGACCTCTACCACATCGCGCGCACCTACTTCGGCGATGCCCACCTCGGCAATTACACCATCGAGTCTGATGTCATGGTCGGCGCCAAGCAGGCCGGACGCCAGCGCTATATGCCCGACGTCGGCATCATCAACACGCGCTACACACTGGTGTTGTACGGCAACCACCAGGAATGCATGCTGATAGCCTGGACCGGCGCCCTTCCCAAGGAAGGCCAACTCGGATCGACCCTGTTGAAAACCGTCCCCTTCAAGTGGGAGCCGGATACCTGGTATCACCTTAAACTCGCAGTTGGCCGCGAGGGATCAAAGGCCGGCGTCAAGGGCAAGGTCTGGAAGAAGGATGACAGGGAACCGGAAGACTGGACAGTGGAACTCGTTGACAACCGGCCGAATACCGAGGGCAGCCCCGGCCTGTTCGGCGAGTCGCTGGTGACGCCGTACAAGAGCGAAATATACTACGACAATATTCTCGTATCGGAGAACAAGTAAGCAGGAACCCCATGAGCCCGCGTAAACCCACTATCCTGACAGTTGCGTCATTTTGCATGTTGCATTGTGCGTTCTACATTTCGGCAACGGCCGAGGATTGGCCCATGTGGGGCCGCGTGCCCGAGCGGCAGATGCTCACGCCGGAGAAGAACCCGCCCACCGCATGGGATGTGGAAAAGGGGACACACATCAAATGGACCGCGCAACTCGGGTCGCAAAGTTACGGCAACCCGGTCGTCGCCAACGGGGTCGTCATCGTCGGCACCAACAACGAGGCCAAGCGCGATCCCAGGTTCGTCGAAGACGCCGGCGTTCTCCTGATTTTCGACGAGCAGACCGGCAAGTTCCTCTATCAGCACGTCAGCCCCAAGCTCAAATCCGGCCGGGTCAACGATTGGCCCTACCAGGGCGTCTGCGCCACCTCTTATGTCGAGGGCAGCCAGTTGTGGTACTGCACCAACCGCTGTGAAGTGGTCTGCCTCGACCTTTCGCCGCTGAAGGAAGGCAAGCCCGCGAAGGAAGTGTGGGTCTACGACATGATGGAGAAGTCCGGCGTGTTTCCCCACAACATGACAGCCTGCTCGACGGCTGCCTGGGGCGATTACATCTATATTATCACTGGCAACGGCGTGGATGAGACCCACAAGAACATCCCCGCGCCGGATGCACCGTCGGTCATCTGCTTCGAGAAGAAGACCGGTAAAGTCGTCTGGACCGACAAGTCGCCCGGCAATCGAATTCTTCACGGCGAATGGGCCAGCCCGGCGATCGCCACGACTAATGGCCGCACCCAGGTGATCTGCCCGCTGGGCGATGGATGGATCTATTCCTACGACGCCAGGACCGGCGAAATCATCTGGAAGTTCGACTCGAACAACAAGGACACGGTCTACCCGACCACGCGCAACGAACTCATCGCCACGCCCGCGGTGTATGGCAACCTCTGCTACATCGCCAACGGCCAGGATCCAGAGCACGGTGAAGGCCCCGGCCACTTGTGGTGCATCGACATCACAAAGACCGGCGATGTGAGCATGGAATTGCCGCTGGATACGGCCTCGACGGGGTCAGAATTGCTTGCCCCCGACGCCCAGGCAGCCGGCCGCAAGGCCAGGCCCAATCCCAACTCGGCGGTCGTGTGGCAATTCGACCGAGTCGCCGGAGTCAAGAACCCCAAGGCACGCGACCGCATGAACCGTACTATCTCTACGGCCGTGGTGACCGATGGCCTGGTTTTCGCGCCCGATTTCTCCGGCTATCTCCACTGCCTCGATGCCAGGACCGGCCAGCATTGCTGGACCTACGATATGGAGGCCGCCATGTGGGGCTCGCCGATGGTGGCCGACGGCAAGGTCTACCTGTGCGATGAGGCGGGCGACGTGGTGATCTTCCCGGTCTCGCGAACGCTCGACAAGGAGAAGATCATCACCCAGAACATGGGCACCGCCAGTTACTGCTCGCCCGTGTTTGCCAACGGCACGCTCTACATCATGACCCGCGAGAAACTCTTCGCGATCAGCGAGAAGAATTAATTGTCGCCCACGAAGGGCCACTAAAGTACACGAAGCCATTCTCCGGCTTAGTGGCCTTTCGTGGGAAAAAGTCCGTTAAGCAATCACTATGTCTATTGAATCCCGAATCGTCGCCGCCAGACAATCGCTCGACGCACACGTCCGTGAGATCGTCGCCTGGCACTTCTCGCCCGATAGCGGCTGCCCCTTCTGGCTCGATTTCGCGGCCAAACGCAACTGGGATCCACGCAAGACCGTGACCAGGTTCGATGATCTCGTGCAGTTCGACCATTTCGAAGACGACTGGCTCCGCGGCGGCCCGGTGCGACGCTGGCTGCCCAAGAGTCTGGCCGGCAGACCGATGTACGTCTTTGAAACCGGTGGCTCGACCGGCGTTCCCAAAAGCCGGCTGCAGATCGACGACTTCCGGATCGACTACGAGCAGTTCTCAAAGACGCTCAGCGATCAGACATTTCCTAAGGGCGCCGACTGGCTCATGCTCGGCCCGTCCGGCCCGCGACGCCTGCGCCTGGCCATCGAACACCTCGCCCAGCACCGCGGCGGCATCGCTTTCTGTGTCGATCTCGACCCGCGCTGGGTCATCAAATGCCTCAAACGTGGCGAAATGGAAGAGGCCAATCTCTACAAGCAACACTGCATCGACCAGGCCCTCACGATTCTGCGAGCACATCCGAACATCAAGTGCATGTTCACCACGCCGAAATTGCTCGAGGCACTCTGCGAGAAGATCAACCTCGTGAAATACGGCATCACCGGCGTCTTCTGCGGCGGCACCGAAATGACCAGCCAGTTCCACCGCTTTGCCCGCGAGGAACTTGTCCCAGGCCTGGACTTTGTCCCCACCTACGGCAACACGCTGATGGGCCTGGCCTGCCACAAGCCCTTCGACCCGGCCGACAACTATGAGATCATCTACCATGCCCCCCAGCCGCGGGCAGTCGTCGAGATCGTCAATCCGAACAACGCCGAAGAAAAGGTCGCGTACGGCAGCGTCGGCCGCGTGATGCTGACGACGCTCACTAAGGAGACGTTCATCCCGCGTTTCCTCGAGCGCGACCAGGCCATCCGCCGCCCGCCGTGTGAGCCATATCCATGGGACGGCGCCGGCAACGTGCAGCCGTTCCAGGGGCTTGGTATGAGCGTGGTTGAGGGGGTATACTGATCGTGGAGTCAGCGATGTCCACTGCCAGCACAATCAAGATGACCGCGCGGCAGTTCCTCCTGCTCGGCGAAGACCCGCCGGGCGTGCGACTGGAACTGGCCGATGGAGAGATCGCCGTGAGTCCAAGTCCCATACCCGAGCATTCCTACGTCGTCGGCGCGCTGCATCTGATGCTCGCCCAGCACATCAAGAGCCACCGTCTTGGCGAACTGTACATGGACGTTGACACGATTGTTGGTGTGCATATCGTTCGCAGGCCGGACATCCTGTTCTTCTCGACCGAGCGGCTGCATTTCATCGGCGCCAAGGCGATGGAAGGCCCGCCGGACCTCTGCGTCGAGGTTATCAGCCCCAGCAGCGAGCAAGTTGATCGCGACGACAAGTTCTCCGAGTACGAGGATTTCGAGGTGCCCAATTACTGGATTGTCGACCCGGCCGTGCGGACGTTTGAGGCGTTTCAACGTCGCCGCAAGAAATACACGCCAGTGGTGCGCGGCCAGGGCGGCGACATCGTTCACGCGCCTCCATTCCCGGAACTGGCCATCCCGCTCGGGGAACTCTGGCGTCCGTCCAGCCGCAGACGACAGTGAAGCGTCATGTTCTCGGGCCACAAACACCTTCCGGTGTACGCCATCCTCCGCGTGGACACGCATCCCCACGAGCAGGCGCCATTCTCCCGCCGCGTGACCGTCAAGAAGGTCGTTTTCGATGAAGCCTACGCCGTCGCCGAGGCCGAACGCCTCAATCTCATGAACGCCTCCAAAGGGTGTACGTACATCGTCCAGCTCACCGAACTGGACGAAACCCTTCCACAAGCCAATGATTGACTGACGGTGGCGTGCCCACCGTCATCCGTCACTGGCAACTAACAAATGGCAACTAACAACTAGAACCGATGTCCATCCACATTCCCATCCTTCGCCACGGTGTCCCCTATTACTCCATCGACACCATTGAACTCACGCACCACGCCACCGGCGAAGCGGTGGCCCGTGTTTCCATGGCCAACCCCGGGCTGATCTCCCGCGACATCCATCGCATGGACCACGGTGTCCTCGATGCCTTCTCCATGCAAGACCTCCTCGCCATCTGTAAGAAGACCGCGAGCCTTTTTGCGACGGCCACATTGCCTCTCGGCGATGCCACTCAGTCATTCGACGACTACATCGCCCAACTCTCGGCCACCACCGGCATGCCCCGCACCTATTGCCGTCAAAACGCTCAGAAGATTCATCGCGTTCTGGACGAGATGGACCTCATCATCGCCGGGCTGACCCGCGGGTTCGACCTCTCCATTCTCGACCAGGGCTACGGCTCCGATGATGGCCGTACGCTTTCGTGGTTCCGCGAGGCCCGCGTTTTCGGCGCGGTGTTGCCGTCGAACTCCCCCGGTGTCCACGGCCTGTGGATCCCGGCCGTCGCGCTCAAGACCCCGATCGCCGTCAAACCCGGCCGCGAGGAGCCATGGACGCCATTCCGCGTCATCCAGGCCTTCATCGCCGCCGGAATTCCCGCCGCCGCTTTCGGCTTCTACCCGGCCGACCACGGCGGGGCCTCCGCGTTGCTGAACACCGTGGACCGGGCCATGCTCTTCGGCGACAGTTCCACCACCCGTCCGTACCGCGACAATCCCAACATCGAGATACACGGCCCCGGCTATTCCAAGGTCATCCTCGGCACCGATGCGGCCGGGCATTACGAGCAATACGTCGATTTGATGGCGACCTCCATCGCCGCCAACGGCGGCCGCTCCTGCATCAACGCCTCGGCCGTCTGGACGCCGAAGAACGCCGGCGCCATCGCCGACGCCATCGCCCGGAAGTTGGCCGCCATCAAGCCGCTGCCCGCCGATCATCCCGACGCCCAGATTGCCGCCTTCGCCAACCCGGCCATGCCGCAGCGTATGAACGCCATCATCGACGGCAACATCACCGACGCCACGGATGTCTGTGAGAAACTCCGCGGCACTCCGCGCCTGCAAACCCTCGGCCGCTGCACCTACCTCCTGCCGACGATCATCCGTTGCTCCCGCGACCACGCCCTGGCCAACAAGGAATTCCTCTTCCCCTATGCCAGCGTGATCGAATGCCCACTCGAAGAAATCCCCGACGCTATCGGCCCCACGCTTGTCGGCACCGTAATCACCGACGACCCCGCTTTCCGCCGCGCCATGCTGGCCTGCCCCCACATCGACCGCCTGAACCTCGGCCCCGTCCCCACGTTTCGCCTGAGTTGGGACCAGCCGCACGAGGGCAATCTTTTTGAGCACCTCTACCGGCAACGGGCGTTTCAGGCCGAACCCGTACGCTGATTCTCCGCTATTATCCCCACATGCTCGACATCCGCCCCAGCCCTGACCTCATCCGCATCCCCGGCTCCCACGTTCCGGTTCTCTTCGGGCCTGGTTCGCTCGATCAACTCGGCCGGCGAGTTCGCGACATCGGCGGCACGCGCGTCGTGGTCGTTTCAGATACCGGCATCCGCAAGGCCGGGCATCTCGGCCGGGCCATGCGCTCCCTCTACCAGGCCGATCTGCCCACCGTCCTTTTCGACCAGGTCATTGAGAATCCCACGACGCGGACGGTCATCGAGTGCTGGCGTGCCACGCACAAGTTCAAGCCCGACATCATCATCGGCCTTGGCGGCGGGTCGTCCATGGACACCGCCAAGGGCTTCAACTTCCTCTACACCAACGGCGGCCGGATGCAGGACTACCAGGGCCGCAACAAGGCCACGCAGCCCATGCTGCCGCTCGTCGCCATACCGACGACCGCCGGCACGGGTTCCGAGGCTCAGTCGTACGCGCTGATTTCCGATGCCGAAACCCATGTGAAAATGGCCTGCGGCGATGAGAAGACGCTGGCCAAACTCGCCATTCTCGACCCGGACCTGATCGCGACAGCGCCCCGCGCGGTGGCCGCCGCGACGGGCATCGACGCCATCACCCACGCCATCGAGACCTCCGCCTGCACCAAACGCACGGATGCTTCCCGCGAACTTTCCCTGCGCGCCTGGCAACTGCTCAGCGGGGCCTTCAGTCGTGCCATGCAACCGGATGCCACGCTCGGTGGTCGGCTGGACATGCAACTCGGCGCCCACCTCGCCGGCTGCGCCATCGAAAACTCCATGCTCGGCGCGGCCCATGCGGCCGCCAACCCGCTGACGGCCGAGTTCGGCATCACCCACGGCATGGCGGTCGGGCTGATGCTGCCGCATGTCATTCGCTTCAACAGCGCCGACGGGGAAAACCCCTATTCCGATCTGCATGAAGATGCCGGAATCCTCGCCGAGCGCGTGACCGAATTTCTCGGCGTGGTCGGCTTCCCGGCCAGGCTGCGCGACCTTCCCGTTCCCGAAGACGTCCTTCCTCGTCTGGCCGCGGCCGCCGCCAAGCAATGGACGGCTACGTTCAATCCCCGGCTGGTGGGAGAGGCCGAACTTCTGCACATATACCAGCAAGCCTGGTGAGGCGTGTCACCGCCGACCGGCTGCCTTGAGCAGCGCGTCGGCCCAGGCGGCATCGTCCGGCGCAAGCGGTGGATCGGGCGGCTTACGGTAATCGATGTCATCATGTCCGCCGGCCACGTAGACGCGTTCGATCAAGGGTTGCAGATCAAGCGAAATTGCCGGGTCGTTTTGGCGCAGTGGGATGGGGATTCGTGGCAACGGATGCCGTAGCGGGATCGGATAAATCTCCCACCGTCCAGGTTTCCAGCAGCACCGAATGACGGCCAGGTATGGCGTGAGCCTCTCGGCTTCGGTGATTTCAAGCCTTCCGTGTGGCGGATGTCGCAGCAAGTGCAATTCCACGAGGCTGACTTCGGTGTCGCAGTAATCATTGACTTTCCGGCAATATTCCTTGTTGAGCCGTCCTGGTCCCATGTTCCAGGGGCTCAGGATCTCAATCACGGTGACGAGTCGGTTGCCACTGGTCGTGTCGATAATCTGAGTCCACCGCGGCCGGGGCGTTGCCAGATGGTCTTCGATAACCATCGGTTCCGCCAAATCCTCGGGCGGGGCTTGTTCCTCCACGCGAGCCCGCAGTGCGCTGGGCAACAGGGGCTGCAATGCCTCCTGTATGAACACGGCGAGCGTGGCATGGACATCGGACCACCGCGATTCCAGATACGGATCCATGCCGGGGAACGGACTTTTCATGGCTTCTCCAAAATCTTCGCCTTCAGTGCGCAGTATAGCCTATTATTATTCCAGCCGGGAGCGGGAATGTGACCTGCGTCCCGATCAACCAGAGTATTCGACATGCAACTGACGACTGTCCCGCCCGAACCCGCCCCGCCGAAGAAGACCGAGGTCGGCTCCTACTTCGTCGCCAACTACCCGCCGTTCTCGGCATGGTCCCCGGCGTACCTCGCGGACATCAACTCAGCACTTAGCACTCAGCACTCAGCACTCTCCACTCCTCTTGGCCTCTACCTCCACATCCCCTTCTGCCGCAAACGCTGCAAGTTCTGCTACTTCCGCGTCTACACCGACAAGAACGCCGACGACGTCGAAAACTACCTCGAGACGCTCTCCAAAGAAATCGACCTATACGCCGACTCGCCCGCACTCCAGGGCCGCCAGTTCGAGTTCGTCTACTTCGGCGGCGGCACGCCATCGTTCCTCTCCAACGCCCAGCTCGAGCGCCTGGTCGAGCGGATCAACCGGCGCTGGACCTGGTCCAGCGCGCGCGAGGTCACATTTGAATGCGAACCGGGCACGCTCAAGGAATCCAAGCTCCAGACCATCCGCAAGATCGGCGTCACCCGGCTGTCGCTTGGCGTCGAGCACTTCGATGACGAGATCCTGGAAATCAACGGCCGGGCGCATCGGTCCAAGGAGGTCTACATCGCCTGGGACTGGATCAAGAACATCGGCTTTCCGCAGGTCAACATCGACCTGATTGCCGGCATGTTGGGCGAGACCGAGGACAAGTGGAAGTCGGCCGTCGAAAAGGCCATGGCGCTCCAGCCGGATTCGGTGACCATCTACCAGATGGAAGTGCCTTTCAACACGACCATCGCCCGCGAGGCCAAGACGCACGGCGACAGCGAGACGCCCATCGCCTCCTGGGCCGAGAAGCGGGCATGGGTTGACTACGCCTTCCGCCAGTTCGAGGCCCATGGCTACAAGGTCTCCAGCGCCTATACGCTGGTCAATCCCAGGACGCACGCGGGGTTCGTATACCGCGACTCGCTCTGGCACGGCGCCGATCTCATCGGCACCGGCGTTGCCTCGTTCGGCCACTTCCAGGGCGTCCACTACCAGAACGTGGACAAGTGGGAGGACTATATCGTCGCCATCAATGCCGGCCGGCTGCCGCTGCACCGCGCCCTGCCCACGACGCCGCAGCAGCGGCTGATTCGCGAGATGATCCTCCAGCTCAAACTCGGCCGGATTGATGCGGGCTATTTCCGCGGGAAGTTCGGCGTGAATATTCTCGATGCGTTTGCCGATGCCTGGTTCTCGCTGGTCGAGGAGGGCATGGCCGCCATCGACGGCGAAGAGGTCCGCCTGACGCGGACGGGGCTGCTGCGGATCGACTCACTCCTCGGCCGGTTCTTCGAGCCGGAATACCGGAACATTCGTTACACATGAGCACCCTTTTGCACAAGCCGTTCATCAATCCTGCCACCGCACGGGAATCGCTCGACGAACTGTGTGGTGAGTTCCCCGGCTATCACGCCTCCGGCGACGCCTTCCGTGAAGCGGCCGGCGAGGAGATGCCCGAGCCCTATCACAAACTGCTGGTTCACAAGCGCCACATGACGCTGGCTCTCTCCGAGCACTTCGGAGTTGCGCCTAATCTCTATGTCATGAGCGAGTTGCACGATGGCAACTGGTACAGCCGCAAGATCTTTCTCACGGCCGGGAACAAATCCGACAGCATCGAATTGGGCGTGGTGCGGATGGACCTGAGCTGTCTGCGCGAGAACGTGGCCGAGCAGATCCTACGCAAGGGCCAGCCCCTGGGCGCGATCCTGACCGAGCACCATGTCCTGCGGCGAATCGAGCCGCGCCACTATCTGTTCTTCCCCAAAGGCAGTGCCGTGCTGCGCTGGTTCGGCCACGGCAACGCCGGCCCGTTCTATGGCCGCCTCGGCACCATCCACTGCAACGAGAAGCCCGCGATCGAAGTCCTGGAAATTGTCACACTATGGAAGGAAAATATACAAATATGAACACTGACTACGACTGCATCATCATCGGCGGCGGCCCGTCCGGCTCCACCGTGGCGACGCTCCTGGCCGACGCCGGGCGGAAGGTTCTGGTCCTGGAGCGCACGCAGTTCCCGCGCTTCCACATCGGCGAGTCGCTCATGCCGGAAACCTACTGGGTCTTCAAGCGCCTGGGCATGCTGCCCAAGATGTACGCCAGCCACTTCGTCCGCAAGCACTCCGTCCAGTTCGTCAGCGCCTCCGGCCGGGAATCGCAGCCGTTCTATTTCGAGGACATGAACCCCCACGAATGTTCGGTCACCTGGCAGGTGGTGCGCTCGGAGTTCGACGAGATGCTGCTGGACAACGCGGCCGAACACGGCGCCGAGGTCTGGGAGAACGCCTCGGCCACGGACGTCATCTTCGAGCCCACCGAAACCGACGACTATCCCCGGGCCACCGGCGTGGTCGTCAAACGCGGCGACCAGCCGGCGATCACGCTGTCCGCGAAGGTCGTGATCGACGCCACCGGCCTGAGTTCGCTGATCCAGCGCAAGCTCGACCTCAAGCGCCCCGACCCCAATCTCCACAAAGCGGCCTACTTCGCCCACTACAAGGGCGCCCAGCGTGATTCCGGCCGCGACGAGGGGGCAACGCTCGTCCTGACCACCAAGACCAGCGACGGCTGGTTCTGGTACATCCCGCTGCCGGACGACATCATCTCCGTCGGCGTCGTAGGAGCGATCGATCGCCTCACCGGCCGCAAGGCACCGCCGGAGCAGATTCTCGAGGAAGAGATCGCCAACTGCCCCGCTCTGGTTCCCCGTCTGGCCAACGCCACCCGCGTGTCCCCGGTTCACGTCCTCTCCGACTTCTCCTATCGTTCCAAGCGATGCGCCGGCGAAGGCTGGGTGCTGGTCGGCGACGCCTTCGGGTTCCTCGACCCGATGTATTCCTCGGGCGTCTTCCTCGCACTCAAATCCGGCGAACTGGCGGCCGACACCATCAACGCCGCCTTCGCCAACAACGACTTCTCGGCCGCCGCCCTGGGCAAATGGGGACCGGAGTTGGCCGACGGCATGCAGTCCATCCGCCAACTCGTCTACGCTTTCTACACGCCAGGCTTCTCCTTCGGCAAATTCGTTCGCGAGTTCCCGAACTTCAAGCGGAACATTGTCGAACTGCTCATCGGTGACGTGTTCAAACCCGGCGTCAACGACGTCTTCGACCCCATGCAGGCGCAGGTGAAAATCCCCTCGTTCACGCCGCTGGAAGACCCGGCCGCCAAGACGCCCGCACCGGCCGAGACGATGCGCGTGTGAGGCCGCGTGCAAAATCAACTCCGCAGGCCCGAAGGGCCGGCACTGTGGGAGGCGACGCAACTGCGGAAATACTCCCGTACGGCCCCAAAGTGCCGGGAACGAAGCAACCGTCAGGCCGATGCTTGCCGCGGAGCAGACCGAACCCTGAACCCTGAACCCTCCGATGCCCACCCGTTTCTCCATCCTCCACCGCGTGCAGTTCTCCGAGACCGACATGGCCGGCGTCGTACATTTCTCCAACTACTTCCGCTGGATGGAAGAGGTCGAACACGCGTTCTTCCGCTCGCTGGGCCTCAGCGTGGCCATGGAACATCAAGGAATTCACATCGGTTGGCCCCGCGTCTCGGCCAGTTGCGAATATCTGGCCCCGGCTCGCTTCGAAGACGAGGTCGAACTGTGCTTGTGGGTGACGAGAATCGGCCAGAAGTCGCTGAACTATGAAGTCGAGTTCATCTGTCGCGGCCAGCGCATCGCCCGTGGCCGGATATCCAGCGTCTGCTGCCGGCTGGGGCCGGGAGGCATGGAGTCGATGGCGATTCCAGACGAGTTGCGGGAGAAACTGGGCGGTCGGTGAGCCGCGTGCCTAATACCAATCCCCCTGCCGGGGGGCCACCATGCGGTCGCGGTTGGTCCAGAGCATGCGGAAACCGAAGATCAGGCCCAGCCCATATCCCACCATGCCCAGCACGGAAAGACCCCACAACCGCGGCGGGACATCACGTGCGATCAGGATCGCCGACGCCAGAAGCAGTGAACTGATGAACATCCCCACCACCACGCGATTGGCGGCCGACTTGAGGTGCTGGTGCTCCAGGTGAATCGAAAACCGGCCGTTCTCCAGGCGGTCGATCATGTGGGTCACCGCCTTGGGAATCGCCTCGGCCGTCCGCTCCCAGTCGGTGTACAGCCGGCCGATTTCCCTGAGCCGCGCCCCCGGCGAGAACTGCTCGCGCACCAGCTTCCTGCGCCACGGGTCCAGCAACTCGGCAAGGTTGAAACTCGGGTGCAGCAGGCGAGCCGTGCCCTCGAGCAGGATCAGACACTTGATCAGCATCGACAGATTCCCCGGCAGGCGGAGACGGTGATGGTGCATGATCCCGGTGACGGCCTGGAGGGCGCCGCTGATGTTGATGAGGACCGCGTCGGTCAGGCGCTGGCCGTCGCGATCACCCGCTGCCATGAGGACGTCAACGATCTGCTTGCGCAGTATGTCATCGATCCGGCCGACCATGCCCGCATCGAGCAGGCCGATCTTCCCGCCGGGCAGAATCAGCAGGTTGCCGGGATGTGGGTCGGCATGATAGAAACCATCGCGGAAGATCATCTGCACAAACACGTTGGCGCCCCGCCGGGCGAGTTCCTGACGGTCGATGTCGAGTTTCTCAATGCCTTTTGTGTCGGCCAGGTTGCATCCCTCGATGCGGTCCAGCGTCAGCAGCCGGCCGGTGGTCAGTTCCGGATGGGGCCGCGGAAACACGACCGTCTCATCGTCGGCGAAATTGCGGCGGAAGACCACCAGGTTGCGCAACTCCCGGCGAAAATCCAGTTCGTTGAGCAGCGTGCGGCTGAATTCGCGGATCAGGGCGGCCGGCTGGTAGCCGCCGAGATGCTGGTTCTTCTCGGCAATTTCGGCCAGAAAACCGAGGATATCCAGGTCGCGGCGGATCGTACCCTCGATGCCCGCATGCTGGATCTTGACGATGACCCGGCGGCCGGTCTTGAGACGGGCACGATGGACCTGCCCGATGGATGCCGAGGCCAGCGCGGTGGTGTCCAGTTGCTTGAAGCACTCGTCGATCGGCCGGCCCAGTTCACTTTCGGCGGTGCGCGTGACGACGTCGTGCGGGTCGGCGGGCGTGTGCGCCTGGAGTTTGCTGAGTTCCGCGGCCAGGGCCTCGCCGACGATATCCGGCCGCGTGCTCAGCACCTGGCCGAATTTGATGAACGTGGTTCCCATGTCGGTCAGGGCCAGGCGGATGCGGGCCTCGAAGGGCTGCTGGGACAACACTTCGCCGCCGTGGCTCTTGAGGGCATCACGGATGGGCGGCCACTCGACATCGGTAAGCCAGGCGGCCAGCCCGTACTTGGCCAGGATGCGGGCGATATCCGCGGCGCGGGCGAGGTCGCCGGCGAACCGAAAGCGAGAGCGGATCAGGGACGGTAGTCTCATGGCGTGCCCCGACGGTGATTACTCCGCGGTTTCAGTCGTCTTTCTGCGCCTGGCCCGGCCCCGGCGCGCGGCCGGCTTCTTCCCGGCCCCGGCCAGTTCGCGTGTCGCCGCCCGCACGGCACCGAGAACCTTCGTCACCTGGGCCTCGAGGGTCTTGTGCAGCGCATCGGCCGCCTTTTCGGAACTCTCGCGCAAACGCCGGGCGATCTTCTCGCCATCCTGTTCGGACAGGTTGGCCTGTTTGGCGAGCTTCCGGCCCAGTTGTTCGACGGTCTCCTTGCCGCTGCCCAGCAACCCGAGCCCCATGTAAATGGACTTCATGAGTAGTGATTTCATACGCCCTAGAGTACCACATTCAGTGAACAAACGTATGATAAATCCGGCGTGTGCAGTCGAACGGGTGTGCCCACGAGGTTTGGCAATCGACTTTTGTAGCCGCGATCGGTGATCGCGGCAGGGAACCGCCCCCACCGATCGCGGCTACACGCAGGCGGGTTGCCAGAATAAATCGCCAGGCCCTGCCGAACGGTGTCAACGGCCACCGGCGGCCGCATGCTTCAGAGGCTGGGCGTAGTAGTACCAGACGGCCAGCACCTCGCGGGCCATGAGATAGGGAGTCGCGGTGAGAATGTAGGTCTGCCTGGCGGGTACCGTGTAGACCTCGACGCCGGCGCGCTGGTAGGCCATCTTCACGCGCGGCAGGTGATAGAAATGACTGACGGCCAGCACGCGGCGGGCATCGAGTTTCTCAAAGATGGGGAGGGTGTTGCGCACGGTGGCGGCGGTGTTGATGCCTTGTTCATCGACGAGGATGTCTTGCGGGCGAACCTTGAGGCTGGTGGCGAAGGCCCTCATCGCCGCGGTTTCGTGGATGGCGCCGTCGCCGGGGCCGCCGGACATGATCAGTTTGCGAACCAGCCCTTTGTGGTACAGGTCGCAGGCGGTGCTGACGCGATCCGACAAAGCCTGCGACAGCGTACCGTCGGCATGGGCACGGGCGCCGAAGACGACGACGGCGTCGGCCGGGCGGCGGTAGTCGGTGTTGCCGTAGCAGACCATCTGGGCCACGGGCATGCCGACGAAACACACGGCCAGCGAGGCCAGTACGCCCGTCCAGAAGCGCCAGCCTGTCGCCGGTAGACGTTGCCTGCGGACAATACCAATGATCAGCACACCGAGCGCGCCGCCCACGATCCAGGAGAACGGTATACATACGCCGGCGTACAAACGGCCGCTGTTCAGCAGGTCGAGGTATCTCAGGCCGTTGAAAATGCTCGTCAGCAATGCAGCCGTTAACAGCAGGCCGGCCGTGAAGCGCAGACGCGCAACGGCGCCGGGCCAGAACACGCGCAGCAGGACGACCAGAGCGATACCGCCAAGGAGCCAGTCGGCCACATGACGATTCAGCGGCGTGAAATCGATCCACCACTGGTTGGCGTTGAAATTCGGGACGATGAGTTCCCCCAGCAGATTCAGCAGACACATTCCGCCAACGAAGAAAGCCAGCCCGCGAACGACGCCTTCGCGTACTCTTCCGCGCAAGGCCGGAACGGGGATTCGGGGAACACCGTCATTTGTCGCAGAAGAGCCGGGTTGGAACTCGGCGTTCCCAGGACGCTTTTCACCTTCCATGGCAGCGCCTTTCCCTCTCTCGCACTGGGCAAGAAAGACGTATACAGACGTGACCACTCTCTCGGGAGGGCCGCATTCCGTGCGGCCGCGGTCGTGCGGCAGCACGACCCTCCCAATTGGCACTCACGCCGACTGCACCGCGACCGGCGCCAGCCGTTCCATTGCCGCACCGGGCTCGGCGACCACGTTCACCAGCGAGCCGGTCTCGATCGGCCCGCGTTCGAGATCGATTGCGTTGTCCCTGGCCGGAAGTTCCACGACAATGTTCACACCGGCCCGCACGACGATCCGGCCATCCTCGACATACAACACGCGACCCTGGATCACCCGTGGACGGCCGAAGATCGGCGTCACAAAACTGCCGCCGGCCCCCGTGGTGAATACCTTGCGGGCTTTGGCCCGGATCAAGCAGTTGAACCGGCGGTTCAGCGGGCCGGCGTAACCGCCGGGTATTGCCAGTTCCAGTTCATAGGTGGTCCCATGGGGGAGGAAGGTCACGATATCGTGATTAACGGCCGTCACCGCGCCGGCGGCCGGAAAGTCATCTACGCTGGGCATGGGGAGCAATCTACCGCAGCGGGCGGGTGTTGTCATCCGGACAGGTCATCCGGGAAGATGCGAAACTTCGGCGATCAACTCGCGCGGGGCACCGATCCCCGTGACAATGACGCGGCCGCTGTATGGTTTCGAGGCGGCGTTG
Organism: Tepidisphaeraceae bacterium; assembly: GCA_049514055.1. Taxonomy (GTDB): domain Bacteria; phylum Planctomycetota; class Phycisphaerae; order Tepidisphaerales; family Tepidisphaeraceae; genus JANYKD01. The sequence continues at coordinate 27,157 of JBEKVL010000010.1, forward strand.
GCGAAGCCCTTCTTGGCGGCGACGAAGGTGACGGTGGCAACAGCGCGGATGGCGGCGCCGAGGGGCAGGCCCGTGTCACCATCGAGGCCGCTGGGCACGTCGATGGCCAGCACCGGAGAACCGTTCCGCTCGACGGCATTGGCGATGGCGGCGAAGTCGCCTCGCGGCGGCTGGGACAGGCCGGTCCCGAAGATCGCGTCGATGATCAGACCCCCCTGCCACTGGCGAACCAGTTCCGGCGTGGCCGGTTGGACCGGCAGATTCATCTGGCGAACGATGTGCATGTTGATGGCGGCATCGCCCTTGTAGCTCGCTGGATCGACGGTGGTCGCGATGAGCACTTCGATGCGGCGATTGTGCAGGTGACGGGCGATGGCCAAGCCGTCGCCGCCGTTGTTGCCACCGCCGCAGAGGATGAGCGCGCGACGCTTGCCGCGGAGCATGGCCAGCGCCACCCGGGCGGCGCCGGTGGAGGCGTTCTCCATGAGGACGATGCCAGGGATGCCGTAGCGTTCGATGGCCAGGCGGTCGACCTCGCGGACCTGTTGGCGGGAGAGGTAGGTCATGGCAGGCATTCTACCTCGTCGTGGCTGAATCGCGGTGGCATCGTGGAGCGGGCTTCCAGCCTGCACATGCCCGGACGCAGGCTGCAAGCGCGCACCACAACTTCTGCCGCGATCATTCAGCCCGCGGCCAGCGAGAACGCCGTCTGGATCGCGTTGAACGCGGCATGAACGAGGATGGGAGCCCAGAGACTGCCGCTACGTTCGTAAATGTAGCCCAGGCAGACCGCCAGGAAGAAGATCGGCGGATACATCCAGACCGGATGCACCATCGCGAAAGCCGCGGAGGCAAAGACGATCCCAAGCCAGATGCGGCCGGACGAATCGTGGGCGTGGACCCGGCCATCGGGCTCGCGTCGCTCGGTGAACGAACGGCGCAGGAGCGTTTGCAGATGGCCGCGAAAAAGCAGTTCCTCGAACATCGGGGCGATCGCCACGGCGGAGATGATCGCGAGGATTCGCAGATGGAGGTTGTCCGACTTGTCCATGGCCGTCAGCAGTTCGTGTTTGGCCGGATGCTGGAGATGGACAACCCGATAGAAGATCTCGGTCGCGAATCCGACGCAGAACATTGCCGGTACGACAAAACACACGCCGATCGAACCGGCCCGCAGCCCGGAGGGCATCGCTCGCGCCGATAGCCCCAGCCGCCCAAGGCCGCCGGCTCGGAAGATGAGGTTCGCACCGCCAAGGACAGCGAGGCCGGCCAACTGGACGATGATGCCGCTCCGGACCAGCACGAGGGGCGGCAGGTCGACCGGGACGGTCGTGCTCTGGGTGCTGGCTCCGCGAAAAAAGGATACGGCCGCCACGGACGCAAGCATCCACCCGGCGAATCCAGCGAAGGTGACTCCCGCAAGCAGGCCCATGGGCTCGGCCGGATCGACACGCAACGGCCCGCGAACCCTCTCTGGCTCGTAAGCCCGAACCAGCCGGAAGACGACGCCCGCGACCAGCAGGCTGCCCAACACGATGCCCGATTCAGCCACAGAAGATATTCCGGCGATAATTGACATGCGGCGCTTGTGCCCTAGAGTTCTCAGCCTCGAAAGTCGAAGGATGATAGCGTGAGTACGGTCTTAGATGAAATCGTCGCCGCCAAGCGGGAGGAAGTCGCGCGGCGCAAGACGAAAGTGACTCTCGAAGCGTTGAAAGACCGCGTCGCGGCACTGCCCCGGCCGCGCAACTTCTTCCAGGCCGTGACGACTCCGAACAACAAGCGCCTGAATCTCATCGCCGAGGTGAAGAAAGCCTCGCCCTCGGCCGGGGTAATCCGGGCGGACTTCGATCCGGTCGCCATCGCAATGAGCTATGAAGCGGCCGGGGCCGATGCGCTGTCGGTGCTGACCGACGGGCCGTACTTTCAGGGCCGGCTGGAGTACATCGGGCAGGTGCGGGCAAACGTGAAGTTGCCGGTGCTGCGGAAAGATTTCATCATCGACCCGTGGCAGGTGTACGAAACCCGCGCAGCCGGGGCCGACGCGATGCTGCTGATCGCCGAGTGCCTGGACATGAGCCTGCTGATGGATCTCCAGATCCTGGCGGCCGAGTTGAACCTGACGGTGCTGATCGAAGTGCATGACATCGAGAACCTGATCCGCGTGCGCGACCGGCTGATCGGATTCCCGCACCGCGGCTACAGCCTCTTGGGCATCAACAACCGCGACCTGCGGACGTTCAAGGTGGATCTGGGAACGACGTTGCGGCTGGCCGAACTGGTGGAGGACCGGGGCGTGCTGGTGAGCGAAAGCGGCATCACCAGCGCCGACGACATACGCCGTCTGCAAACGGCGGGTGTGCGGGCGGCCCTCGTCGGTGAGACGCTCATGCGAAGCGGTGATGTCGCTGACACAGTGAAGCAGTTGTTCCTGTAGTCTGCCTGTGCTACCGCAGAAACCCCAGCACAAGGCCGGCCATCGCCGACCCGGCCGATGGCAGATGCCCGGTGAGGAAATCCTTGAAACTCCCACACTGACCACGTAACCATGCGGCCACCGAATCGTAATTCCCCGCGACGCTGTTCCAATCGACATTCATCAGCCCCGCATACTGCAAGGCAAGAACGGCGATGAGCACGGCCCCCGCTACGAAAAGGCCCACCTTGAGCACCGTTCGCAAAGCGTACGCGATGCAGAACCCGGCGAAGAAGCTGAATCCAAATCGGAAGATGGGTGGCGACCACTGATCCCA
>JBEKVL010000011.1:0-22527 GCA_049514055.1 Tepidisphaeraceae bacterium
CCCAAAGGTAGGTGAAGAAATCCGGCGGTGACCGGCCGCTGGTACGCTGCATGTAGATGGCCTGCGCGAGGGCGCCCCAGGCGAGCGAGAGGACGAGGAAGATGCCGATGACGGCGTCGGCGTGGACCAGACCCCGGCGGGTGAAAGTGCCGATGCCGATGGCGATGATGAGGCAGAAAACGATGGACGTGAGGTAGATCCCGGCCTCGGCGTGAAACAACGCCACGGACGGAAGCAGCAGGGAGAGGATCCAGGCGGTGCCCGCGCCGCCGAAGCCGGCATGGGCGATGCCCTCGCCGATGAAGGCCCAGCCGCGGAGGACGACGATCACGGAGAGCAGCGCGCAGGCGATGGACATGGCCAGCAGGGCAACGAGCGAGGGGATGGGTATGGCCAGAATCCACATCGGAGTTTGCTCACAGAAGATCGACTCGATTGGCGGATTCTAGTGGAACGGGCGATGGGACGAAACTGGCTATTTGGACTTGGGGAATTCGGCCTTGACCGTGAATTGGCCGAGGTGCGCAGCCGCGTCGCGGAGCGAGAGAAGGGCGGTCCGGTTTCGACATGGTCGACGGCCGACATGGCCCAAAGTCGCGAGGATCCGGCCAAAGCTCGCCGGCTCCTGCAGATTCTGACCGGCGATTCGCGGCGGTCGGAAAGTGCTGGATAACCGGATAACCCGATGGAGTGGACCGGGGCTGCGGGGCGGTTATCATGGTTCGAATGCGTCGGGGCGCGTGCCCCGGCCACTGAAAGGCCTTACGTTATCCAAGCATGAACCCGTCTGAGTGGCGACAGTTTCTTAAGCGGTACAGCCAAGAGTTCCTGTCGCTTGACTGGAGTGACACGCTCCGACTTTCTTCTTCTCACGGTGCAGTGATCCCAGATGAAGCGCGGCGGTTGGAGAGTGCCGGATAAACAACCGCTGCAGTCGACCGGAGCCACGGCACGTTTATCACGGTTGGGAGGCGGCGGAGCGAGGCCCCGACCAGTGTGAGGACTTGCGTGATGTGGCGGAGACGACCATGACCGAAAACGAGTACTTCGGCCATCTCGAAATGCGCGTCTCACGCGAGCTTGCGGGCATGCGGCAGGAGGAACTCCGTGGTCTCTGGTGTGACGGCTTCATTCCCGGCGAGTTCACTGTCGTCGGAAAGCGGTGTCGGATTTCCGGCAGCGTCTGGGTGGCGTTTGGCCAAGAAGGGCAGGAGCGTTGGCAGTTCGTTCTGTATCTGGGGCCGGCGCGCCCCCGCGAGGAGATCGATTGGGCGGCGATGTTGCCTGCGGAAGATGTGACCGGCTGGCTCAAACTGGACTTCAAGACCAAGTTCATGAAGGTCAACCCGCTCGGCGCCTATGCCGATGGCGAAGCGGCCGCCACATAACCAGACGCTGCCGTGAACCGGGGCCGAGCCTCGCTTCGCGTCTTTGTGGCTTCGTGTTTATGAGTCCTCAGCAGCGATTCCAACCTTGCATGTGCCCTGCGCCAAGGTACGCTCCACCCCATGCGGCCAATGACATTCCCAATCGCGTTTCTCATCGCAGTATCGACAGTCTCTATTCCGCTGCCGGCGCAGGAGAAGTTCTCCACGCCCGCAAGACTGCCCGTGGCCCCTGAAGCCGGCAAGGTGTCCGGCCTGCGAAAACTGGCGGACATGCCGCTGCGCGACACGTCCATCTGCCGCGGGCCGGATGGCGTGTGGTATCTCACCGGCACCGTTCCGCCGTTCTGGGGTTACAACGAGGGGATCAAGGTCTGGAAGTCGGGCGATATGGTCAAATGGGAGCCGCTGGGCATGGTTTGGCGCTATGGGGCAAGCCCGTGGCACAAGAAATACCTCGACGTGAAGAAGCCGCTCTGGGCGCCGGAGATTCATTTTCTCAAGGGGACTTTCTGGCTGACCTACAGCATTCCGGGATGGGATGGCACCGGCAAGACCTCCGGCTGCGGGCTGCTCAAGAGCACCAGCGGGAAGGCGGAGGGGCCGTATGAGGATGTCCAGCCGGCCGCGGCGCTGGGCGATGAGATCGACGCCTCGCTCTTTGAGGATGACGACGGCGCGGTCTATTACCTCTGGCACAGCGGCAAGATCGCCCGCATGAAGGACGACATGTCGGGGCTGGCGGAGAAATACCATTGGCTCAAGTCCACGGCCAACGATCCCGACCGGCGACATCATTCCGGGCTGTGCGCCGGCATATTCGGCAAGGACTCATTCGACCACATCGGCTACGAAGGCATGTTCCTCTTCAAGCACAAAGGCGTGTATTACCTGTCGTGCGCTGAGAACTGGGAAGGGCGATACAGTTGCGTGGTGGCCAATGCAAAGACGATCTACGGTCCGTACAGCGAACGCTACGAGGCGATCCCGCATGGCGGGCACAATACGTTCTTCCAGGATGAGCTGGGCGATTGGTGGTCCACCTATTTCGGCAGCGACAAGGGGGCTCCGTGGCAAGAGCGGCCGGGCGTGCTGCCGGTGCGGATCGACGAGAAGGGGCGCGTCGGGCTGCGGTGAAGGCGAGCGCGGCGTTCGGCCAGTCGGCCGCCGCAGCCAGAGTGGGGCCAGCGGCATCGCCGGCCATCCCGCAGCGCGAGCCGTTCGGCAGTCGTGGGCAGCGAGGACGCTGGCCCTACTTTTTCTCCACCACCCAGATGTTCCGGAAGTAGACGGGGTTGCCGTGGTTCTGGAGCTGGATCGGGCCGGGGGTTGCGGCTTCCTTCTGGCCGCCGCCGGTTGGGGCGGGGATTTCGGCGTTGTCGATGACCACCACGCCGTTGTGCCTGACGGTGGCCCGGGCGTTGGCCATCTTCTTGTCGGCATCCCACATGGCGGCCGTGAAGTCGATGTCGTAGGTCTGCCACGAGAGCGGCGGCAGCGTCATGTTCACGCTCGGGGGCGCGATCTTGTAGATCGCAGCGCATTCGTTGTCGTCGGGCTTGAGCCCGAAGGAATCCAGCACCTGCACCTCGTAGCGGTTCTGCAGATAGACGCCGGAATTGCCGCGGCCCTGGCCGCGCGCGGCGGGCATGAAGGACTCGCGGAATTCGACGTGCAAAGTGAAGTCGGTGAATGCCTTCTTCGAGAGGATGCCGTTGTTCAGCAGATCGCCCTCGACCAGTTTGCCGCCGTTCCAACCGTCGGCACTCGTGCCGTCGAAGAGCACCACCGCGCCCGCCGGCGCCTTGGCGCCCAGCGTCGGGCTCTGCCGCACGGTCTTTTTCAGGCTGACGGCCTCGCCCTTGTCGTTCTTGCCTTCGAGCCTGTCGCCATCGACGGTGCATGGCCAGCCGCCAGCGAAGACGGCCTTCTCGCCATCGAGCTTGCCATCGGCCGCGATCTTGGTTTTGCCATCCCAGCCCGCGCCGGGAAGGCCGCCGGGGAAGAAGACGACGTGGAACTTGCCATCCGCCAGGGCGATGACCTGGGCGCCGAGTTTGTCGGCGACGTATTCGCCCTGGAGCTTGAAGTCGATGCCGCCGTCCTCGGCCTTGAGGAATGCCGGGGTAGGCTTCTTCGGTTCAGCCGCGAGAATATTGGAAGCGAAACTGAGCAGGCCGGCGGCAAATACGGCGGCGAGAACTAGTTTTGACAGATTCATGCGTTGCTCCTGTTTATGATGGATCGGCGATCAAGGCGGCGAGGATTCGTTTCGGATGTGATCAGGTTTTCAAGAGCGTTATTCTGACGGCAACCGGTCATGCTGAGGGTACTCGCGAAGGATCCGGCCTCGTAGTCCAAGACCAGATGCTTCGCGAGTACGCTCAGCATGACAACTGCCGTGGCATCAAGAGTTTTCAGTATTTCCGGAAGACTGGTCACTTTCATCATTACCGGAAACGCGCCCGGTGGTTGCATGAGGCCGCATTTTCCGTACATTGCGGGTTTCCGAACGATGGAGATAACGGATGTCGGGACACAGTCACTGGGCGAAGATCAAGCGGGCCAAGGGTGCGAACGATGCCAAGCGCGGCACGGTCTGGAGCAAGATCTCGCGCAAGATCATCATCGCCGCGCGCGCCGGCGGCGGCGACCCGGCCCAGAACCTGGCGCTCCGCTACGTCATCGAGGAGGCCAAGGCGGCGCTGATGCACAAGGGGACGATCGAGAACGCGATCGCCAAGGCCACCGGCGAACTCGGCAGCGCGAACTACGAGGCGGCCGTCTACGAAGGCTATGCGCCCGGCGGTGTCGCCATGATGATCGACGCGCTGACCAACAACCGCGCCCGCACGGCGCCGGAAATCCGCAAGTTGTTCGAGAGCGGGGGCGGCAGCCTGGCGACTTCGGGGTCGGTGGCGTTTCAGTTCACCAAGTACGGCGTGATCGCCATCGCGGCCGGGGCGATTGCCGAGGATGAACTGATAGAAAAGGCGCTGGAGGCGGGCGCTGAAGACGTGAAGAACGAGGGGGAGGTTTTCGAGGTCTACACGCTGCCGACGGCATTCCACAAAGTGAAGGAAGCGCTGGTGGCCGCGAAGATTCCCATCGAGGCGTCGGAAATTGCCAACATTCCGAACACAACCGTGCCCGTCAGTCCGGAGCAGGCCGAGAAATTGACGCGGCTGATCGAGGCTTTCGAGGAAAACGAAGACGTGCAGAATGTGTGGCATAATGCGGAGATGTAAGGGGAGTTTGCAGGGTGGGCACTGCCCACGATCTTCGCCGTGGTAACCCATGGTGGGCAGTGCCCGCCCTACCCGATCGGCCCCGCAAGCATCTGCATCGCGCGGTGGGCGATGGTCAGGCCGAAGATGCCGGTGATCGTCGGCAGGGTGCCGAGCGGGCGGCGGACGCGGCCGCGCCGGAATGTGGGCTCATTTGGATCGTCAGTGGCGGCCGCGAGGCTGTCGGCGGGGGGTTCCACGGAATAGACGCACTCGAAATCGACCGGGACGTCGCGGCGGCGCAGCGCCTTGCGGACGCGCGCGGCAAGACGACAGGTGCCGATCGCGCTCAGCGGGGCGATGCGCACGGCCGTCGCGTCGGTACGCATGGCAGCGCCCATGCTCGATAGAACACGAACGTTGCGCTGACGGCAGGCGGCCAGCAGCTCGACCTTCGGGCGGAAGGAGTCGATGGCGTCGATAACCAGATCCAGCGGCGGCGCCAGCGCCTGCGCCAGCGTCTCGACATGGAGAAAGAGGTCCAGCGCCTGCACGTCGCAAGCCGGGTTGATGTCGCGGACGCGCTCAGCGGCGATGTCGATCTTCTTGCGGCCAATGGTGGAGTGCAGCGCCAGAAGCTGGCGATTGAGATTACTGGGGCGAACCGTGTCGAAATCGACCAGACGCAGATGCCCCACGCCCGCGCGGGCCAGGGCTTCGGTGGCGTAGGAACCGACCGCGCCCAGGCCGATGACGGCCACGCGCGCGGCGGCCAGACACGCCAGCGCCTCCTCGCCGAGCAGCAGAGCGATACGCTGGAACTGCTCGGGAATCATGGCAGCAGGCTCCCGAAAAGGCGGCGGGCGTTTTCAAAAACGGCGGCGGCGAGATCGTCGGGCGACTGGCCGCGAAGTGCGGCGATGCCGCGGAGAATGACCGGGAGATTGGCCGGGTGGTTGTGGTCTTTGTTATTGTGGCGATGGACCATGGAGCGAAACTCGGGCGGCGGGAGCATGTCGGGCGAATCGGTCTCGATGAGCAGGCGATCGAGCGGCGCGGCAACCGCGGCCGCGCGGGCCGTGTGGCGTTTGGGCTCGAAGATGTTCCCGGCAAACGAGAACCAGGCGTTGTGGCGGATCAGCGGCTTGATGAGGTCGGGCGGGCCGCCGTAGGCGTGAATGAGGATGCCGGCGGGATGTGGCGGCCGAGTGGCCAAGAGATCCATGAGCCAGCCCCAGGCGCGCAGGCAATGGATCGTGGCCGGGCGATGCAGTCTGGCGGCAAGGTCGAGCTGGGCGAGAAAGACCCGTTGCTGAAGCGGCTCGTCGCGGGGCTCGATCCAGCGGTCGATGCCGATCTCGCCGATGGCCGACGGTTGTTGGCACAGGCGCTGCTGAAGTTGATCGAGCCAGTCGGGTGGGTAATTGGAAGTGCCGCCAGTACACTCACTGGCGGAATCCTTTCTTCCGGACTCCGCGGGTGAGGGCACCGGCGGCACTGAATTGACGAACCACGGATGGACACCGAAACAGGGGATGACGTCGGGTTGATCGAGAGCGATTTGTGCAATGCGTGGCCAGTCGGCGGGGCAGGCGGCGTTGGCGACAAAGTGCGATACGCCGACGGCCCGCGCGGCCGCGAGGATCGCGGGAAGGTCGTCCGCGAAGGCCGGGTCGGCCAGATGAAGATGGGCGTCGAGCAGGGGCATGGCATGAATTGTAACGAAGGATGCACCTTCTCCCCAGCCAGCGAAGCATTCTTCAGCACGACAGACAGGAATGTCTGTCCTACGGGGTTGGTTGCGCCACGAGTCGCGCCGCTCCGCACGCGGCGTGGAAGTCGTCGGAACCGGTGGTGAGGGTCCAGCCTGGCCGGGCGACGCTGGTCAGGCGATCTTCGATCTGCCGGCGGATGGCGGGGAGGAGATGTCCCAGCCGTATCCCCAGGCCGCCCGCGAGACAGATATGCTGCGGCCGGTAGATGGCGTGGCAGATGCGGATCGCACGGGACAGCGCCTGTAGTTCCAGTTCATGGCCCCGCCAGGCCTCGACTGTCTTGCGAAGGTCCGTGGGATACCGTGCCGCAATCGCGGGAGCGCCGAGATATCCCTCCAGGCCGCCCAGGCCGCCGTCCGGGCCGATCACCGGTTCGCCCGGCAGGCCGACGTCGACCTGTCCGAGATGCCCGGGACTGTCGCCTTCGACCAGCAGGAATTTGCCATCGTCGATCACCGAGGCGCCGACGCCCGTGCCCAGCGCGATGACCATGAGCCGGCCGGCCGGCTTGCGGGTCGCCCAGATATCGTAGCCTGTGGCCGCGGCGTCGTTGGTCACCCAGAGGCGTTTGGGCTGGTCGATTCCCAGCGAGCGGGAGACAATCTGCGGTAAGGGAATGCCCACCAGGCCCGGCACGTTCACAGCCAGCGTGACCGTCTTGGCGGCACGATCGAGCAGCCCGGGCACGCACAGGCCGACGCCGTCCAGCGGGGGCAGCGGCCAGCGCACCGTCTGGCGAACGGCGGCCACGAGTTCGTCGGTGGCCGGACGGCTGTACGACGGCCCGGCCGCCGTCCAGACCACGGCATCGCCGTCGAGCAGCGCCGCCTTGACCGATGATCCGCCGATGTCGATTCCGAGGGTCCGCATGGGGGGACAATATTGTGCGATTCGCGGGACGGCAAGAGGGTGATCGCCGGTGGACAGGGTTACAAATCCTGTCGTACGCTCCAAACTGCTGGCGTCGCAACAGTGGTCGTGCTGAGCGTACTCGCGAAGCGTCCGGCTTTGGACTTGATTGCCAGATCCTTCGCGAGTACGCTCAGGACCACAGTTTGTATTCATAACGGAGCTCGAGGGGACATGTCCACCCCCGAGTTATCTGCGGCCGCACGCCAACGAAGTCCGCCAACCTGCGATAGCAACAGTATGAACATCAAGAGCTTCCTCTTGTGTAGCGCCATACTCCTGATTTCGGCCGCGCTGGCGGGGGCGGCGGAGAATCAGGTGTTCTACGTGGCCGTCGATGGCAACGACGCGTGGTCGGGGCGGATGGCGGCGGCGAACGCGGGGCGGACGGATGGGCCGCTGGCATCGCTGGCCGGGGCGCGCGAGGCGATCCGGCGGGCGCGGGCGGCGGCGGCGGGGGGACTTGGGGCGGTCACCGTGCAGATGCGGGGCGGCGTGTATCGGCTGGAAGCGCCGTTCGTACTTGAGCCGCAGGACTCGGGGACGGCGCAGGCGCCGGTGGTGTTCGAGGCATATCCGGGAGAGCATCCGGTGTTCAGCGGCGGGCGGGTGATTGGCGGATTTCGGCAGAATGGCAACTTGTGGGAGGCCGAGATTCCGCAGGCCAAGGCGGGGCAGTGGTATTTCCGGCAGCTCTTTGTGGGCGGCCAGCGCCGGGGCGTGGCGCGGTCGCCGAATGCCGGATATTACCGCATCGCCAAACTGATCCCCGGGCCGCCGATTCCCAATGCGAAGCCGGTGGCCCGCGACAAGTTCATCTTCGCGCCGGGCGACATCAAGCCGTATGCCCGCCTGGGCGATGTCCGCGTGGTGCTCATGCACTCGTGGGAGACGTCCATCCATCCGCTGAAGTCGGTGGACGAGCAAACGCACACGGTCGAGTTCGCCGCGCCGATGAAGGAGTGGTGGTGCATCGGCTACTGGGAGGATGCCCAGCGCTACTACGTCGAGAACGCACTGGAACTGCTCGATACGCCGGGCGAGTGGTATCTCAATCGCGAGAGCGGCGTGCTCAGCTATTGGCCGATGCCGGGCGAGAAGATCGGACAGACGGAGGTGGTCGCGCCGGTCCTGGGGGAGTTGGTGCGTCTGGCGGGGAATGCGGACAAGGGCGAATTCGTGCGGCATGTCACGCTGCGCGGGCTGGCGTTTCAGCACGCCGACTGGCAGCTCGATCCCAAGGGCAACAGCAGCACGCAGGCGGCCGTGGATGTGCCGGCGGTCATCACCGCCGATGGTGCGACCAACTGTGCCTTTGAAGACTGCGAAGTGGCGCATGTCGGCACCTATGGCGTCTGGTTCCGCCGCGGCTGCAAGGACTGCCGCATCCAGCGCAACCATCTGCGTGACTTGGGCGCGGGCGGCATTCGGGTCGGCGAGGCGAACATGGCCAAGAGCGATGTCGCCGAGACCAGCCGCACGCTGGTGGACAACAACCACATCCACGACGGCGGCCGGGTTTATGCGGGCTGCGTCGGGCTGTGGCTGGCTCAGTCCAGCCACAACACGATCTCGCACAACGACATCCACGACCTGTACTACACGGGCATCAGCGTCGGCTGGAACTGGGGCCTGACGCCCGACCGGACCCACGACAACATCATCGAGTTCAATCACGTCCACGATCTGGGACACGGCGTTATGAGCGACTGCGGGCTGATCTACTGCCTGGGCGTTTCGCCCGGCAGTGTCATCCGTAACAACGTCTTCCACGACATCTGGCCATACTCGCAGCCGGCGCTGGGCTGGGGCATCTATCTCGACGCGCAAACCGGCTGCTACACAGTCGAGAACAATCTGGTCTACAACACGCTCAGCGGCGGGCTGATGTTTAATAACGGCGGGCACGAGCATGTCATCCAGAACAACATCTTCGCCCTGTCGGCCAACCAGGCGCTGTGGCCGTATTCGGAAAAACGCCCGAGCACGTTTCGACGGAACATCACGTATCTGACGCAGGGCTCGCTGCTGATTCCGCATGGCGAGGCATCGTTGAACCAGCGGCTGGCCGCGAAGGAGTCGCCGGGCGACTGGAACGACAACATCTATTGGCACACCGGCGGGCCGGAGGCGCTGCGGTTTTACCGGCGGACATTTGCCGAGTGGCAGGCGATCGGGCTGGATACGCGGTCGCGCATTGCCGATCCGCTCTTTGTCAACCCAACAGCCCATGATTTCACGCTCAAGCCGGAATCGCCGGCGATTCAGCTTGGCTTCAAACCGTTCGACATCAGCCGCGTCGGGCTTTACGGCGACCCCGCGTGGGCCGGGCAGGTCCGCCACGCGGATTGCCCGCACACGCCGCTGCCGCCGCCGCCAGCGCCGCCCAAGCCGCTCGCCATCGACGACGATTTTGAGAACACGCCGGTCGGTTCGCATCCGGCCAATGCCCACGTCAGCGGCGAAAGGGACGGAGCCTCGATCCGCGTCAGCGACGAACGCGCCGCTTCCGGCCGGCAGAGTCTGAAAATCACCGACTCCAAAACGCTCCAGCCGTCGTGGGAGCCGCACTTTTACTACGAGCCGCACATGACCAGCGGCGTGGTGCGGCAGAGTTTTGACGCCTGGCTGGCGCCTGATGCGCAGTTCTTCACTGAATGGCGCGACACGGCGGACTATCCAAAGAACGTCGGCCCGAGCGTGCGGTTTGACGGATCGGGGAAGATCACGGCGGCCGGGAAGACACTGGCCGAGGTGCCGGCCAGGACCTGGATCCACGTCGAGATCGAGGCCGCAGTGGGCAAGAACGCTCCACGCACGTTCAAGATTACGATCACGCCCGTGGGTGGCCAGCCGCAGACGCACGGCGACCTGCCGATTGGCGGGGCCGATTTCCACGAGCTGCACTGGCTCGGCTTCAGCAGCACGGCGGAGGCGGATACGGCGTACTTCATCGACAATCTGGCCATCAAGCAGCATGACGCGTCAGTGCGGCATTAACGGGTCCTGGCGGAGTCATCTTGCCGATTGTGAGCCGTGCCATAAGCCGCGTAAGCCCATAGGGACAGCACGGGGCAGCGAAACCACTGCCCCGGGCGCGCCGCCTTAACACGGCGTTAATGTCGACTGCCTATAATAATGGCCACAATCACGGGAATGATCATCGCCATTCGCCCCGAGCAGCCTCATCCGTTGACCTCGCGATTCCGCCGGCGCGGCTTCACGCTTATCGAAATCCTGGTCGTTATCGGCATCATCGGCGTGTTGCTGGCCAAGTTATTCGCCGACCCGTACAACGACGAGGTGCAGTACACACCCGATTCGGCCGACCCCGCGACGCACTCGAATTTCACGGATTTCCGCAAAAACCTGGCCTACAGCTGCGCCAACCCCTACCCCGATGCGAACGCCGCCGCGGCGGGCTATAACCTCACGAGCAAGCTGAACGCGGCGTTTGCCGTGGCGGCCGACCTGAATCCGGGCACGGGCAAAGGGAACAGTCGCAACCACGAAGGGCGCGGCCAGAACGTGCTGTACGCGGATGGCCACGTGACTTGGGAACGCACTACGACATGCGGCATGAATGGCGATGACATCTACACGAACAAGAGCGGGGTTGTGCAAGGTTCTCCGGTCGATGCAACGGACAGCATCCTGCTGCCCGCGGGCAACTGACGCGACGTGCGTTCGGTCTTCGGCGGCGGTTTCGACGAAACGCCCTGACTTTGCCACAACCAACGGGCACACCCCTGCTCCGGGTGTGGCCGTATTTTTTTTGGCAATCGACGTTTCCACGACCAACTATCCGCGTTTTTCGATTGGAAATGCAGGTTTGCCAAGAAAGACGGGCAGACCCCCCTGCTCTACCCACCGATGTGCCTAAAGCTTACCGGCCTCATGGACCGATAATACTTCGGTACTGCGGATTTCTCCTATGCCTGTACTCCACGGAAGCAACTCGAGCACCCCGGCCGATCTCAAGCGGGTCTTGAAACTCGAGGTCCCGGTCATTGTCAAACTGGCCGAACGCCGCCTCACCCTCGGCGAGATCATGCGCTTCGGCGTGGGGGCCATTATCGAGTTCGTCAAAAGCAGCGACGAACCCCTGGAACTTATGGTCAACAACCGAACCATCGGCCTGGGCGAAACCGTGAAGGTGGGCGAGAACTTCGGGCTGAAGATCTCCCAGATCGGGGACATGAAGTCGATCATCCGCACGCTGGGCGGAGGACGGTAGTCCATGGCGGCTCAAGTGGCATCGCGGTTGTGGTGCAAAAAGCACGGTCACGCCCCTTTCGTCTGGTCGCGGCGGGCTTGTCTTCGCTCCACAAAGCAGTAGGCTATCCCCACTTTTCACAGGAGGCATTGGTGCGTCATTCAGTTGTCAGTATTCTATATGTTCTGGTTCTGGCCTGTGTGGTCGTCGCTCCGGTCGCTTCGGCGGCCGATCAAGTCGAGAATCCGGCGTACAAAGGGTGGAAGAATTTCAAAGTCGGTTCGTGGTCCAGGCTGCAAGGAACAATGCAGTCCGCCGCGGTCCCGCCCGGCGGAAATCAGGCCACCATGACCATGGTTCACAAACTGGTGGAACTGACGGCCGAGAAAGCGGTCATTGAGACCACGGTGACGATATCGATGGCAGGCCGTGAAATCGCCCGCCCGGGCCAACGGCACGATGTTCCGGCCATGGTTGACGCCGACAAGGCCGACTTCGGAGCCGTGTCCGACAACCCGCAGATGCGCGACGCCAAGACTGACGTCAAGAAGGGCGAGGAGGAAATCGACGTGCTTGGCAAGAAGATCAAGTGCAACTGGGTGGATATCACCGTCACCAAGCCCGAGCGAACCATCAACGTCAAGGTCTGGCACACCCTCGACATCCCCGGCGGCATGGTGCAGAGCGAGACCAAGTCGGCGCAAATGAGCAATACGCTGAAGCTGACTGAGTTCGAGATCGCAAAGTGAATTTGTCGGCCACAAGCGGCGGACAATTCAACGGGGACCGGAGCGACATACGCCCGTTTCGTTTGCCAAGGAAGCGGCTATGTTTGCCGAGGCCGGATGGGATGCGTAAAGTATTGAAATGAGTACAACCGAGATCCTTGCCGAACTGCCCCGTCTCAAGGCCGAGGATCGGACGCAAGTCTTCGAGCGGCTTTGCGACTTGCAGGAACGGGATCTCCTGCATGGAGCCGGGCCGACCGCAAAGGAGAAGTTGATTCTCGATGGGGCTTTGGCGGAGTTCCAATGCGACGGCAACCCCGGAACGCCCTGGCGTGAGACTTTGCGCCGCATCCGGGCCGCGAGGCCCGCGTGAAATGGCGCGTAACCACTCGCCCGGCCGCCGATGCCGACCTTCGAGAGGCGCGGGATTGGTACGAACGCCAGCGGCCGGGTTTGGGCGATGAGTTTCTCCTCGCCGTGGCCGATGCCGTCACCCGTCTGGAAGAATCTCCCGAGCGTTTTCCCATTTATTACCAGGGATTCTGACACATCCTGACGGAGAGGTTTCCGTACAAGGTCTTCTTTCGTATCGAAGGCGAAGCGGTCGATGGCCTGGGCCGGGTCGGTCATCTCCGGCATCCGCTCATAACCGACCTTGGCCAGCCACAGCTTTATCGGCTCGGCCTTGGGACTGGGAACACTCTGGACGAGGCGCAGGAGTGTTTCAGTGCTGGCGACGTCGGTGAGGTAACTCTTGCCATCGGCGGCGGCCAGTTTCAGTCGGTTACATTCTGTAACCGACTCACTTCCCTCTTTACGGAGGCGGTTCTTGAGAACCTTCCAGTAGTTCCGGGCTGCTTGAAAATCAGTCTGCTGCGTCAGCACCTGAATGATATCCACCACCGAAAAGTACCATGTCTCAGTCTTCTCATCATAAATCTGGCGGATCTCAGTTGCTTCAAACACGACCGGCAGAATCTTCATGAAGGCTCCTTGATCTTGAGATGACTCAACCCCTGCCGTAAACCTTGTCCGCAAAGTCCAGATAGCATTTCCAGTCAAACAGCGTCAGGTTGTGTTTGCCTTCGCGGATGTGATAGTGGGCTCCGTCGCCGTGCAGGGGTTCGCCGAGCGCCGGCATCTCGAGCGCGTCGCCCAGGCCCTTCTTACCGTAGAGCCGGTAGACCGGCCCGGCGCCAACCACGCTCAGGAACTCGCCGCGTGGGTCGGCCCAGAGATCCTGGTCGGCGCTGGCGACACACACCGCCCGAGGCGCCATCAGGGCGACAAGCATGTGCTGGTCCACCGGCAGGGCCTCCTCGCGGTCGTTGTAGGTTTTGAACGTCTCGTTGAACCAGTGCGGGAATGCCTTGTTGATCCTGGCCACCGTTTCCTTTTCCTTATTGTGCCGCCGGTTGAGGGCGGCCCCGCCGCAGCCGGAATCGTTCGAACAGACGATGGCGAACCGCTCGTCCTCGGCGCCGGCCCAGAGCGCCGTCTTGCCGCCGCGCGAGTGGCCGATCACCGCGACCTTGTCACGGGCGATGTCCTTGTCGGTCTCGAAGTAGTCCATGCAGCGACTGGCGCCCCAGGCCCAGGCGGCGATGGTTCCCCACGCATCGGCCGGCCGCTGCCCGCCGTCGAGCAGGCCGTGGATGCCATCCTTGAAGCCGTCGTATTTGTCGGGCGCCACGTCGGCGTTGTAGAACGCGGCGATTGCATAGCCGCGGGCGATGGCCTCCTCGGCCGGCCAGAATTCGCTCTTCTTCTGGCGTGTCGGGTCGAAGTTCTCCGGCTCGCGGTTGCAGATCAGGAGAAACGCCGGCACGGGCCTGGCCGCCTTGTTGGGCACGAAGAGCACGAGGTGGATGACCAGCGATCTGCCGCCGGCGGTGATGGTGATATCGACCAGTTTGAGGGTGGCCGCGCCGTCCATGGCGCTACGGTCCTCGTTGACAACCTTGAAATTCTTCTGGTACGCGGTCGCAGGCACGCGGCCATAGACATGCTTGCGGAAGAGTTCGAGAACCTCCGGCCGGCGGGTCTTCTTCCACGCGTCGGCCGTGGCGATCTTCGTCCCATCGGCGGCCGTCAGCACATCCGGCAGCGTGTACGCGGGCATGTCGGTCGCATCGGGTCTGAAGAACTTCTTCGCCTGTTCCTCGGCCGCGGCCACGGAATGGGTGATCGGCGACACCAGGGCGATCAGTGCCATCACCATGATCGCCCGGTGCTGCCAGAGGGAACGAGTTCGAATTGTTTGAGGGTTCATGGTGCTTGCTACTCTACCACGACTCGGTGCCAGCCGGCCAGCGACTACCGGGGCAATCGCATACGCCGAAAAAGTGCCGCCAGTGTCCTCACTGGCGGTGCCTGACGCGGCGTGCGGATCCCGGATTCCGCCGGTGAGGACACCGGCGGCACTTGATACGATTACCCGATCCAACTATCGACCACCCACTTCCTCTCTGGCAACTCCGCCCCGTCCACGTCATAATCCGCGCACCCAATTGCCAAGGAGAAACACCATGAGCCTGCGTACCATTCGTTCGTCCTTCGCCGTCACCCTGTGCCTGCTGCTCGCCGCCATCAGCCACGCGCAGGAACTGTTGGTTGCCCCGGAGAACGGGACCGGCGTCTGGCAACCGGGGACCATCCGCTGGACAGTCCAGATCAAAGGCGCCGATGTCTCCGAGGCCACGTATGTCGTCAAGAAGGGCGGCATGAGCGAACTGGCCAAAGGCAAGGCCGTGCTGACCGATGGCAAGGGGCAGATCGAAAGCAAGCTCGACGAACCGGGCTGGTTGCTCGTCGAGGTCAGCGTCAAGGCCGGCGATAAGACACTCAAAATGAACGGCGGGGCGCTGGTGTCGCCGGAGAAGATCCAGCCGGCCATTCCCCGGCCCGACGATTTCGACGCCTTCTGGCAGGCCAAACTCAAAGACCTCGCGGCCATTCCGGCAAATCCCAAACTCGAAGCGGGCGAGTCGGGCAAGCCGAACGTCGACTACTCGAAGATCACCATGGACAACATCCGTGGCAGCCACATCCGCGGACAGATCGCCCGGCCCAGGCAGGGCGAGAAACTCCCGGCCATGCTCATCGTGCAATGGGCCGGCGTCTATGGGCTGCCCAGGGAGTGGGTCACCGGCCGGGCGGCCGAAGGCTGGCTGGTGCTGAACATCAACGCCCACGACCTGCCCATCGACGAGCCGGAGCAGTTCTACAAGGACCAGACGGCCGGGCCGCTGAACAACTACCCCGCCATCGGCAACGACGACCGCGAGACCAGCTATTTTCTACGGATGTATCTTTCCTGTTATCGCGCTGCCCAGTATCTGGCCGAGCGACCCGACTGGGACGGCAAGACGCTGGTGGTCACCGGCGGTAGCCAGGGCGGCTTGCAGTCTTTTGTGACGGCCGGCCTGCACCCGAAGATCACGGCGGTCATGGCCGACGTCCCCGCCGGCTGCGACATGCACGGCGTGACGGCCGGTCGGCTGCCGGGCTGGCCGATGTGGTACTGGGCGACCAGGGACAAGGACGAGGCCAAAGTCCGCGACGCCGCGCGGTACTACGACGTGGTGAACTTCGCCTCGAACATCAAGTGTCCGGTGCTGGTGGGCGTGGGCCTGATCGACACCACCTGCCCCTCGCCCGGCGTGTTCGCGGCGTGCAATCAGCTCAAGGGGCCGAAGGAAGTCGTTGTGCTGCCGGTGGCCGAGCACGGCGAGAAAAAGGGTTCGCACGGCCCGTACTACGGCCGCTTCAACGCCTGGAGAGAGTCCCTCGTGAAGGGCCAGCCCGCGCCGGTGAAGCAGGGCGCGATTTGATTCCCGGTCAATCAACGGCCGGGAGGCAAGAATCAGATGCTCCAGCCCGGCCGCGGTTCGCGCCACAGCAGCGCCTGGGCTTGCGGGGTCTTGACGGTTCTGCCGACCGGGTCGCATTCGATCTTGAGTCCCACCCGGCCGAGTCTGATGGCCAGCGAGCCGAGCAACTGCACCTCGGTCAACATGCCCGCGTAGGTGGCGAAATTCGAGCCGGGGAAATCCCAGGGCTTTTCGCCGCGAATCGCCATCAGCCATTCCTCCTTGTGGCCCGGAGAGCGCGGGATGGTCTTCTCCGGCTTCCTGGTCTCGCGATGGAAGCTCTCGGGAATCAGCCGCGGACTGTCGCCGTAGTCGCCGGTGACCAGCAGTTTGCCTTTGGTCCCGATGTAGAGGTTGCCGGAGCTCGGAAGTTCCGGCGTCTTCTTGCCGCCGTCGGTGTAGGTGGGGTCGTTGAGCATCTCCTCGGGCACGTCGGGTTTGAGACGGCCCGAGAACCAGGTCGCGATAAAACCGGGACGCTTTCCTTTGGCCGGAAATACCCACTTGATGATGTTCTTCTTCGGGAATGTCTCCCTGGCCTGGCCTTCGATGCGCACCAGCTCGACGGACTCGGGATAGTCCGGGTCCATCGACCAGAAGACGTTCTCCCAGGTGTGGCAGGCCATGTCGCCGATGTCGCCACAGCCGAAATCGAACCAGCCGCGCCAGTTGAAAGGATGCAGGTTCTCGTGATACTCGCGCCACGGCGCCGGACCAATCCAGCTCTCCCAGTCGAGAGTGGCCGGCACCGGCCTGGTCGCCGGACGTTCGATGCCCTGCGGCCAGAACGGGCGGTCGGTCCAGGTGTGGACTTCCTTGATGTCGCCGAGCAGGCCGGCCCGCACCCATTCCACAATCAGCCGGTTCCCTTCCTTGGCGTGGCCCATGTTGCCCATTTGTGTTGCCACTTTCCTGGCGGCCGTCGCCTCGGCGAGTTTGCGGCATTCCATCACCGACCAGCACAGGGGTTTCTCGGTGTAGCAGTGCTTGCCGTTGGTGACGGTAATCATCGAGGGCAGAAAGTGATGGTGATCGGGCACCGCGACAATGACCGCGTCGATTTCCTTCAGGTGCGCATCGAACATCTTGCGGTAGTCGGTGTACGCCCGGGCCTTGGGCGCGATTTTCTCCATGGCGCCGTAGCGGGCCTTGTCGGCGTCGGTGTAGCAGACGCACACGCCGTTGTCCTTCGACAGGTCGTGATGGGCGGCGGCCCGACCGCCGGTCCCCACATGCGCGAACCGGATCTTGTCCTTGCCGGCTTCCGCCGCGCGCAGCACATACGGGCCGGCGAAGGCCGCTCCGGCCACGGTGGCCAGACCATGCACAAAACGCCTGCGGGACAATGACGACCGGATCATACACGGCTCCGAATCAGCAAATTGGAGGAAGAGTATCAACAACTCTTCAACTGCCTGTACCATCCCGCCTGCTTCACGTTTACGCCGGCCGGCACGCCACCCGTCACGTTTATGAAACTTTTCTCCGCCGCGACGGTAGAAGTAACATTGATCGCGAGGTTCGCGCCATTTATGAACACCACCGCTCCCATGCCGCCTGATGTCGCACTGCCCCAGGCGGTGCCCGCCGTTCCGGTTCTGCCCAGGGCCGCCGCCGGCCACGCGGGGCTGAGCGCCACCCTGGCGCTGGCCAGCGCCCTGGTGCTGCTGGCGATGGCGCTGATCCTCCTGGGCGGCTACCGCATCGGCGTGGGCAACCAGACCATCCAGGTGCCGTTCCTCAAGTGGTACATCGATGCGAACCTGTTCGCCAACGACCCGATGGTCACGCATACCATCCGCGACTATCCCTCCTTCTTCTTTCAGGGTGCGGCCGCCCTGGTCAAGCCATTCGGACTCGAGAACACCTATCTGTTATTGCATGTCCTGACCACGATCGCGTTCGTAGGCGCCTGCTACTGGCTGGTCAAGACGATCTTCAACGACAGCCTGGCCGGGCTCATCATGGTGCTGCTCACGATCACGGGCTCGCACCAGGCGCTGGGCGGCGACTCGATTTACTCCATCGGTTTCACGCACACCTGGTTCGTCTTCCCCATCGCCATCATCGCCATGGGACTGTTCTACCGGGAGAAGAAGCTGTCCGCGTTCGTTCTGGCCGGGGTCCTCTTCAATCTGCACGCGTTGACCGCCGCCTATCTCGCCTTCATGTTCGCGCTCTGCCTGCTGCTGGACCTGCGCCGGGTGGGCATGCTGCGGTTCTTCGTCTACCTGATGGTCTTCGGCGCCGTTGCGTTCCCGACGGCCCTGGAGATGGTCCGCCAGAAACAGGTCTTCGACGCCGGGTGGATCTGGCTGACCCGCATCCGCTCGGCCGACCATTCGTTCCCGTCGGTCTGGTGGCAGACGGGCGCCTCCGACATCCCCCGCTTCGCGCTGTTGCTGGGCGTGGCGATTCTCTCGCTGAGCTTCGCCGCACCAGCGGATCGCCAGCGCAAGAGCATCATCATGGGCATGGCCGTGCTGCTGCTCTTCGCCGTCGGCGCCGTCTGTTCGGGCGACGTCTTCCCCGGCATCAAGCCCATCCCCACCGTCCTCCGCGCCCAGCTCTTCCGCAGCTCGCGCCTGCTCATGATCCTCATGTTCGCCCACACCGCCTACGCCCTGGCGTGCATGTTGCGCCGGCCCTGGTCGCGGCTCGATCCCGCCGGCGACCCCCTGAAGACCGATCGTCTGTCAGACCACGAATTCACCGAGCTCTTCCAGCGTTGCGGGCGCATTCTCGACCTGGTTCTGGCGCCGGCCGTCTTTGCCGCCATCGCCCTGCCCCCCCTGCTGGCCTTCCTGCCCTGGGTGCTGGCCCTGAGCATCGTCATGGCCTGGATCAACGGCCGGCTCAAATGGCTTCAGGCATTGACGGCCGGGGCAATCCTGCTGCTCACGCTCATCGCCTGGCACCGGATCGACTTCCCCGTGCCGTTCATACCCGGGGAAAGCGCGATCGACCTTCGCAAGGGCTGGCCGACGGACGTCACCGCCCTGATCGCCGTGGCCGCCGGAATCGGCATCTGGGCGGTTTCCCGGATCAACCTCCGCACAAGGACGAACTGGGTCTTCGTGGTTGAAGGGCTGGTGATCATCGGCCTGATCGGCGCGCACGAACGCAAACCGATGCTCGACCCGGCCCTGCGGCACGACGACTGGGTTGACGCCCAGAACTGGGCCCGCAAGAACACCGATCCCTCGGCCCGGTTCCTCACGCCGCCCAACCAGAGCGGCTTCCGCATCTATTCCGAACGCTCCGTCGTCGGCGAATGGCGCGACGGCACGCAGGCGTACTTCAACGCCGCCTTCGCCACCGACTGGTGGAAGAAGATGAAGCTCCTGCGCCCGAATCTCATGTACGACGAGCAGGGACTGCGCGAGCTCAACCCGGGCCGGCCCTTCCGCGACCTGCCCGACGATGAGCTGCTGAAAATGGCCAAGGACAACAACGCCTCGTACGTTGTCGTCCACAACACCGGCAAGGGCCGCGGGCTCAAGCTGACCTACCAGAACAAGTCGTGGTCGGTCTACGAGGCCAGGTCGATCGTGCCCGAGGGCGTGATCGACCGGGACGCCTGGATCGACCAGGATCCGCTCGTCCCCGGGAGCTTTGTCCACGACGTGTGCCTGCCCAACATCGAGAAATACCGCAAGGGCGATGTCAGGATCGAACTCGTGGATGCCGAAGGCCAGCCCCTGACCGGCGTCGAGTACGGGGTGCGCCAGACCCGTCAGTCCTTCGGATTCGGGGCCACGCTGGAGTTCTTCGAGCCCGTCGAGGGATCCGGCCCCGACTACAAACCCAAACCCGTGGACCCCCGCGAACTGGAACTCTTCCCACAGGTCTTCAACTACTCGTTGATCGGGTTCAGCGGAAAGTGGATGTACATCGAACCCGTCGAGGGCCAGCGCCATTTCGCCGAACTCGACAAGTACGTCGACTGGTGTACGAAGAACGGCATCGAGATGGAATACCACTATCTCACCGGCATGCCGCCGATGTGGCTCAGGTTCAAGAGTTCGGCCGTACTCGAGGATCTGGTCCACAAGCACATCATGGAACTGGTGGACCGCTATCACGACCGCATCCACATCTACCAGGTCACCAACGACCAGTACTACATGTCGTTTCTCGGTCCCATCATCAGGGAGATCCGCGCCAAGTACCCGCAACTCCGCCTGGGCATAAGCGACTGCAACGGCTTCTACCACGGGGGACGGGACGTGTATGCGGATATCTATCGCAGCCTGCCCGAGATCAAGTCGCTCAAGGCCGCCGGCACGCCGATGGATTTCTACTCCTCCCACGGCCACAGACCCTATGGCGTCTGGCCCGACGCCCACCAGATCTACGACACCATGGACAAGTTCGCCTCTGAAGGCGTGCGCTTCCACGTCAGCGAGGCCGTCTTCCCCCTCGGCGGACGTTCCGGCGTCGAGGAAGGCTCCAACGCCGACTTCCGCGGCCTGCCGGCCCAGATCCTCGGCCCGCTCCGCAAGGGAACCTGGACCCCCGAACTCCAGGCCGATTTCGCCGAGTGGTTCTACACCGTCCTTTTCAGCCACCCGGCCTGCGAGGCCATCAACTACTGGAATTTCGGCCCCGACTCGCTGCTCGGCGGCGCCGGCATGTTGGATGAGAAGTTCCAGCCCAAACCCGTGTTCAACCGGCTCAAGGCCCTGATCCGCGGCCAGTGGATGACCAACATCCCCGCAACACCGCTGAGCGAAGGCACCATCGCCTTCCGCGGCTTCCACGGCGACTACGAGTTGACGGTGACGCTGCCCGACGGCAAGACGGCCAGGACCAGGTTCTCGATCCTCCCGGGCGCGCCGAACAAGTATCAATTCAAGTTCGACGCGGAGAAGGGTCTTCTTACTTCTTCAGGAAGTTCGCCAGCAACCTCTCGCCCTGCTCCGTGAGGAAGCTCTCCGGGTGATACTGCACGCCCTCGAGCGGCCAGGTCTTGTGGCGCACGCCCATGATCTCGTCGGCCTCCGTCCAGGCGCTGACCACAAACTCCGCGGGCATGGTCCCGTTGCGGATGATCAGCGAGTGATACCGCGTGGCCGTGAACGGATTGGGCATCCCCGCGTAGATCGCCTTGCCGTCGTGGTGAATCCGGTCGGTCTTGCCATGCATCAGTTTTCCGGCCCGCTCCACGATGCCGCCAAAGCAGTAGCCGATGCACTGGTGTCCCAGGCACACGCCTAGCACCGGCAGTTTCGGGGCGAAGTGGCGGATGATGTCGTTGGAGACGCCGCCTTCCTTCGGCGTACACGGCCCCGGCGAGATAACGATGTGCGTCGGCCGCATCTCCTCGACCTGCTGCACGGTCACCTTGTCATTGCGGAAGACCTTGATGGCCTGCTGTGGATCGACCTCGCCCAGTTTCTGGACGAGGTTGTAGGTGAACGAATCGTAGTTGTCGATCAGCACAATCATGGCGCCGCTAGGGTATGCGCCGGTGGACCAAAAGTAAAACCCGGGGAACCAGAGGGTGTAAGGCCGGGTACACCGCGATTTGGTGGCAATTCCGTGTTGGCAGCCATGCAGAGCATTTGTCGGAGTACAGGCGAGAGGGCCAGGCCAGGAGGGTGCGGATGCAGGTTGGGGCGGTGGAGCCAACGGTGAAGGAGTGATGGGCGGGGCTGCGGATGGCGTGAAGAAGATGTTTTGTCGCTGGCGATGCGGGGGATGCAAAGCATAAAGGTCTGCCCAAAAAGTGGTTATGGCTGGTTTGGGGCGTCGGTAACAGGGGCAAATGGGTGTTCTTCTCGGGTCCAAAAGGTATCCCGTTGGGCTCTCCATTAGCGTGATCTTCAGCATGGCCTGTTATTGTCTCAAGACAATTGATTACAAGCACTTGTATTCTAGTCAATTGCCAAGGAGGTCGTATTGCTAGGTCGATGAATTATCAACTCTGAGGCGGGAAAATCATCAACTCGGTAAGCCGCTCGGCAGGCAGGTCCGACAAGCATGCCATCAAGCGGCGAGGTTCGGGGCCATCTCGTCAACGCGCGTCCATTTGACCCCGTACAGCCCGCTGGGCAGGCCAACGAAGCCGCCACCACTGGCAAACCCCATTGCGATGACCGTGCCGCTTGATGCCCAGCCAGATGTCACACGATCCGGCAGGACACAACAAATGCCGGGAGGCGACCCATTCTCGGGCCACATCGCCAGCACGCTGTCTGTCCGCAAGGCAGCCAGGAGCTTGTCACCGTCTCACTTGGGATCTTCTTCGACTGAAATACCGGCCGAATCCGTTCGTAGTCTGACACCGCGCCTACGAACTGGCCCGCGGGTATCGCGAGCGCGGGGCGATCGTGGTGCTGGGAGGAATGCACATGATGTCCTGTCCCGCGGAAGCCCCGCCGCACGCCGACTGTCCACAATCACCAGAACC
>JBEKVL010000012.1:0-21825 GCA_049514055.1 Tepidisphaeraceae bacterium
CAGCAGAACATAGAAGTTCTTGATCTGCCATTCGCCGGTGCTGTAGGCATGCTCCAGATTGAAGTGCGCCGTTCTTCTGGATGTTGAATCCTTCGTTTTCGATCTTCCAGCGGCAGCGTCCGAAGTTGGCCAGGGCCACGACGGTCTCGGAGTCGACGGACCAGTTGGTGAGCCAGGCGAAGAGCTTGGTCTTCACCGTGCCGTTGGCGTAGAGGCCGTCAAATGCCGGGCCAGAGCCCTTCCCGTTGCACCAGTTCCGGGACAATGAAGTCGAACAGTTCCTGCCGAACCGCAAGGCTGGGACCGGCTGCGGCCAGCACATCCTTCTGAAACCAGTCGGCCAGCAGACGAAAATCCCGGGCCAGGGCGATGGCCCTGGCTTGCTCCCGCCGGGCCGATTCCAGTTCCCCGGCAAGTTTCTTGCGTGTGCCCTCCTGCCGCGAACGGCCGAGCTTGCGTTGCCGCACATCCACCACCTTGGTGCAGCCGGCGGCGCGGTTTTCCAGGTAACAGACGACTTGCCCCAGTTGATACTCGGCATGGAAGACGTCGGCGTGGCAGGGCACATTGGGCCAGGCGGCGGCCTGACCGTGTTGGTCAGGGACAGGCGTTGCTTGATCCCGCCTCTGAGCAGCGGTGCCAGGAACGGCAAGGCAAGCACACTAGCAGACCCTTTCGGGTTTGCAAGCCCTGTTCGCGGCCAGTGCCATCTTTTATTATCGACCGGCTCGGGCGGCGACTGAAGCGGGCTTCAGAGGCCGACGGAGAAGAAACCGCCGTCAACGTAGAGGTTCTCGCCCGTCATCCCGCTGGACAGATCGCTGAGCAGATACAGAGCCGTCTTGCCGACCTCGTCGCCGTCGACATTGCGGTGCAGCGGCGCCTTGCGCTCGACATGGGCGAACATCTCGTCAATGCCGCCGACGGCCATGGCGCTGAGGGTCTTGATCGGACCGGCCGAGATGGTGTTGACGCGGATGTTCCGGCCGCCCAGATCGAAAGCCAGGTATCGGGCGGTGGATTCGAGGGCGGATTTGGCCACTCCCATGATGTTGTATCCGGGGACGACTTTTTCGGCGCCGAGATAGGAGAGGGCGATGATGGAGCCGCCGTTGGGCATGAGGGGGACGGCCGCCCGGGTCAGGGCCAGCAGGCTGTAGGCGCTGATGTCCAGGGCCTGCCTGAAGACATCCCGTGGTGTTGACGTAAAATTGCCATATTCCTTCTTAAGGTAGTCACGGTTGGCAAAAGCCAGCGAATGGACGAGAAAGTCGATGGTGCCGAATTTCTCGCGGGTGGCGGCGAAGAAGGCTTCGATGTCCTCGTCCCTGCCGACATCGCAGGGCAGGAGCCATTGCTCGCCCCAGCCGAAGGACTCCATGGCTTTGCGGACCCGGCGCTCGGATTTCTCCGGGTTGTCCATCGGCAGGAAGCCGAAGCCACAGGTGGCGCCCTGCTTGATGCAGTTGTCGGCGATAAAGGCCGCGATGGAGCGGTCGTTGGCGATGTTGAGAATCAGTCCTTTTTTCCCGGCCAGTAGTCCCATGGGACCGGCGTCCTTTCTTGAGAAGACGAATCAGGCATAATAATAGCCATCCATTCGACAAGGGCGAGGGGCGTTCCGTCAAGAGTTGGATATCCGGGAGGGCGGCCGCCTCGCCCGCTCCCGAATGCAGTGGAGGAGGGCCGCGCCGGGTGTGGCCATTTTTCCGGGCACTTCATCGAAACCACAAACCACCATCCCGAGCGTACTCGCAAGAGCCTGCCCCGAGCGTAGCCGAAGGGGATCTGGCCTGGAAGTCCAAAGTCAGATTCTCCGCGAGTACGCTGAGAATGACAATTGTCGCAGCGGAGACAATTTACAGATGGCCCGGATTTCTGGTCACGGCCCCGCGCTCCCGATGTGCCCCGGGGGCTTTCGCGCAGAAACGTCTCCGCTATAATGCGCCGGCCGTCCGTAAGAGAAAGGATCAACCCGTGTCCACCGCCGTCGCTGAAAGCGTCTCTGTCAGCAGCAGTCCGCTTCCGTTTCTGCTGCGCCGCCTGCATTCGCTCACAGGCATTCTGTTCGGGAGCTATCTCGTCATCCACCTGATGGTCAACGCCACGCTGATCGAGGGCGTGCGTCATCCCGGTTCGCCGGCGGTGTTTGCCGAGCAGGTGCAGAAGATACACTCGTTGCCGTTCCTGGTGGCGATCGAGTGGACCATGATATACCTCCCGATCCTTTTCCACGGCATCTACGGGACCTGGATCGCGCTGGCCGGGCAGCCGAACGCGGTGAACTATCCCTACCGGAGCAACTGGTACTATCTCCTGCAGCGCCTCAGCAGCATCATCATCGTGCTGTTCATGCTGTTCCACATTCTCGGCTTCAAGGGGGTTTTCGGGCCGAGCCTGGCGTTCGATCCGTCCGAGGCCCACTCCGTGGCCAGCGTCGAGCGCCATTTCCAGTTCCACTGGTCGTTGCTGTACATCGTGTATCCGCTGGGCGTGCTGGCGTCGTGTTTCCACACGGCCAACGGGTTCCGCGGGGCGGCGATCGCCTGGGGCCTGACTGTCAGCAAGGCCAGCATGACGAGATGGAATCTGGTCTGCGTGGCGATCTTCATCGCCATGATGGCGTGCGGTTTCACGGCCCTGGTGGCGGTGGCCGGAATGGAGCCGATGGCCGGGGTTGGTGGTCGGTGATCGGCGACCGGCGGGTTTGGTTGGCGCAGCCGATGACAAGCGGTCAGTACCGGGTCGATGGGGCAGAGGCGGCGGGTGCCTGATGGGCCGCGACGGAGGGGGCGAGGCGCGGGAGCGGGGCGGGGTTGTCAACGTCGTCGAAGTCGGACTCGGCGGCGGGCGGCGCGGATTGGGAGGCGAAGCGGTCGCGGAGGTGGGCGAGGCGGAGGAGATTTGAGAGGCGGTGAACGGCCGCAGCGGATTCAGGTGGATTGGGGCCGGCGAGGGTTGCGGAGGCGAGAGTGGCGGCGGAGGCGAGGTGGAAGTCGGCCTGCAAACGGAGGGTATCGCGGACGCTGGCGAGGGCGCGGGCGAAGGTGGGTCGGCGGAGCCAGCGGCGGAGGATGGCCGGGGAGGGCCACCGGTCGGGCGGGAGTCCGCCGGGGTGGATGCGGAAGGCGCGGAGAAAAGTTGTCTGGGCGTTTGAGGTTCCGGGGATTCGCGGCATAAGTGTCTCCTTTCCAATGAGTTACAATGTGTCAGGTTGGTTCAGGTCCGCCGAAGAACGAGGTCCAAAGCGTGTCCCGGGGATGTCCTTTGCGTTGCCAGAGCGGCTCCCGAGAGTGTCCGGAATGGCCCGGAATGGGTCCCGGATGGGTCCTTTGCGATTGGTAGCGGGGGAGGAAGTAGAGGGTGGAAGGTGGAAAGTAGCATGGCGGTTGGGAAATCGCCGGGTCGTGGATGTAGTGCTAACTATCATAAGTATTTAATGTACGTTGCAGGTTTGGTTTTGTCAATAGTAAATTCGAGGAAATTTCGTGGGTAGTGGGTAGCCAGGAGTCGGTAGTGGGCAGACGCAGGCGTCAGGGCGAATCCGCGGCCGCGATGGCACGAAGACGCGAAGGGAGGCGCGAAGGCGGAAGCGGCTCACGTAACGGCGCGACGCATTGGGATTTCGTGGCGGCGTGGTGCGAGATGTGTGGAGTGAGGATTCGGACTGGTAAAGGGGGAGGGATATACGGGTCTTGCCGCCTGTGACACGCTGAATCCCCAGGTAAGTGAGGCAATTTGACAGAATTACCGTGGCCCCGGCGGCGGGGCGTGGCATCCTTGTGCCAAACCCACATGATAATTCGAACAAAATACAAATCGTGCTGTTCTGTGTGTCGTTCGACGGTCAACGTCGGCGAGCGGATTCACTTTAACCCCCGCGAACCGAGAGGCAGACGCGTCAGTTGCCTGGCCTGTGACGGCGTCGGTGGAGCGCGTTCTCTTGTTCCCCACTCACCGTCTCGTGCAACAATATTGCCGTTGCGCAGTGTTGTCCCCGCGATTCGGGGCGATACGACAGGCCCTGCACGCAAGAACACGGCTGTCGCGTGGTGTTTTACCGGTATTGCGGCATGCGTGCTTCTTGCAATTTGCATGGCCAGCCGGCCGGTCAACGCTTCTGGCGGTCGTTTTCGGCAGAACGTGGCAGGCATCGATGAAACTGCCAGCATGTGTAGCCGGCAGATACTCAGTCCCGTTCCCGACACAATTTCACCTGCGCCTGTCCCGCGCGTGATCGCACCGTCGGTCCCACCGGCGGCCGAACGCAGACAGATGAGTTTGTGTCGTGAGTCAAGCGTACTGCGACATGCCACAAATCGGGTTCCAGATGCGATATCGGCCCCAGCCGCTGTCAGATCATCGGCCGGTGGTCTAACGGCAACTTGTGTGCCAGCGCGTGTTGCAGAGAACGGGAGTTATTACGGACAGCCCAACGTGAATGGCGTACCCAAGACGGTCTATGTGCATGAATATGTCCGCGGTGACGGGACGTACGTGCAGTCGCACTATCGGAGCCCACCGAACTCTAATCCGCCCTCAAGCCGCCGTCGATAATATTGCACACACCTATGACCGGGGGAGTTAACCGGAGTTTGCGTCACACCTTCGGTCTATCATGAAGCGTCGACCGCAAACGGTCGAACAGTGCCACTGCTTTGGCCCATTGATCACCCGATGAATCGAGTTCTTGATCCAGATGCTTCTCTTTCTTGGGAAGCGGATACCGGCCGGCCCAGAGCACGAACTCTGACAGCAGGCCGAGGAGTACATCCTCTTCGGCTGTCAGTCCTAACCCAGCATTACTCGCGAGTTTACGTTGATCGTGGCCGTTATCCGGCCACTTGATCTCATTGTCGGATCCTGTGTCCACGTTGTTGCCAAGCAGCATCGCCTTTAGGAGGTTCTCATTAGCCAGTCCGAGCAGCAAGAACGCAACTTTGTATAGACCGAGGCGGCCTGGAAGCACACCGCTTCCTTCGCCGCGACGCTTCCTCTTGAGGCACTGCTCGACGACCTTCCAATCGGCCGCGTATGCCTCATGGACTAGATCTGCCGCGTCGCGCAGGTTGTCTGCCTCGGAAGTCCAACTGGTCGGGTCCTTCAGAACCCGCTTGAAACCGATGCACGCAACGCTCAGTGGGCGAGTCACCATATGGCCCCATATCTGGTTGCCTTAGACTGTCGCTAGCGCAGTGGGTCCGACTCGTTGACGCTTTGATAACTGGAGCGACGCGAGCGTGAGCATCGCCAATAGTGAACAAGGTTCAGGAACGGTCGTATATGCCCCCGTGATGCCATCAATCCGGAGACCGGTAGGGCTCGTGTAAGCGTTGCCAGTAAGAAATGTGAGAGTGTTCATTCCGGCAACGACATCGTCGCTGGTAAAGGTGACGGGCGTGTAGAATACGTAAACGTCGTATCGCGGCGCGCCGACAGACTGACCATTCAAAAGGATGCCCAACCCTTGGTCGTCGCAAGCTATATTGGCGGAAATTGTCACGGCGGCCACACCGGCGGGCAAGGTAAACGTGGTCTGATAGTCATAGTACCCCCCTGGTAACGATCTGCCGGGATACCCCCCACTCGGGATGACCCATGCTGAAGATGAACTGTCGCCGATCCAGTAGCCTATTGGAAATCCGCTGGCCGACGTTTTCACCGTGGTTGGGCTGGCGACAGAGCCGTCACTGCTCGAGATAATTGTGTAGTGGGGATCAGGGGATGTTCCATCGGAGAGCGACAGCCGATTGCTTCCCACTCCGGTATTGAACAGGTCCGGAATCACGCCGGCCGAAGCGGGCACGGCGTCCAACGCCACAACGCTACAGAAGAACACATGCAATAACCTCATTGTCCACCTCGATTCGGAAACCGACGCCTCGATAATTGGAGCGATGCGAGCGTGAGTGCCAGCAACAGCGATGAAGGCTCAGGAACCGTCGTAAATGTCCCGTTGATACCATCAACCCGCAGACCAGTAGGACCGCCCTCGTTGTAAACCACGAACGTAAGTGTGTTTTCGCCTGCTTGGACGTTACTGCTGGTGAAGGTGATCGGCGTATACACAAAACCATGACCGGTCCATGGTCCTGCTACCTGTACCCCGCTGAACAGAACCGCTGGACCAAAATCGTCCGTTGCCATGTTGAGAGAAATGGTCACGCTGTTGACGCCGTTCGGCAGAGTGAACGCGGTTTGGAAATCAGAATCGCCAACGGGGAACGAGTTTCCGGGATACCCCGCACTGGGCATGATCCAAGCCGAGTTTGGGCTATCGGCAGTCCACCAGCCAACCGGGTAGCCGCTGGCTGACGTTTTCACTGTGGTCGTGCTGGCAACAGAACCATCGTCGCCGGAAACAATTGTGTAATGGGGATCGGGTGTCCCATCCGGTAACGAGATGCCATCGTTTCCCACCCCGGTATCGTAAAGGTCCGGAATCACGCCGGCTGAAGCGGGCACGGCGCCCAAAGCCATAATGCCACAGAACAACGCATGAAACAGCCTCATTGGGCACCTCTGTTCAAGAAACTGTCAAGCGATAGAGTCCCTGTTGATCCAAGCGCATATCGGATAGCTGTCGGGGCTGCTTTAACTGGGGCGGATCCCAACGGGCCATGCAAATGGCCCATCGTCCACGTCCCGTCCGATCAGTGACATCGGCGGTATCCCTGGCTCTTCTCATCATCACAACCTGGATCGCAGTCGCAGCTTACGGCGGACTCTCCACACGTCCCGTCGCAGGCCCGGGCCACCTTGGCACCCAGCCTCACCACGCCGCCGGCATCACCGAACTCGGCGCGTCGTTGCGTCGTCGCGTGAGGTCTGCTCACCTCCCAATACGGTTTACTTAAGCGAATCGTTGCCGCCCTGGCGGGCGGAGAACCGCGATCAACGATCGCGGCTACAGCTTCAGTGAACCGTATTGGCCCTCACCGCGGCCCTCTCCCGGAAGGAGAGGGAGAAGAAGGAAGCGTGGAGTTGTTTCTACACCGTCCTGTTGTGGTCAGTAATGGCAATTAATAGTCGGCAATGGAACAGTTCTGTGGATGGCCTACTCGACGACGAGGTTGTCGCGATGCACCACCTCGTCGTAGGCGGCGTCGCCCAGAAGGGTTCGCACCTCGGCGGTTTTCTTGCCTTTGATTTCTTCGATCAACTGCCAGCCGTAATTGGACAGGCCCTGGGCGACGAGCTGGCCGTCGGGGGCTTTGATGGTCACCAGATCGCCGCGGTCGAAGTGGCCTTCGACGGCGGTGATGCCGGCCGGGAGGAGGGAGCGGTTCTTCTGGGCGACGGCGACGGCGGCGCCGGCGTCGACGATGATGGAGCCCTTGGGGCGGGCGGCGCCGATCCAGCGGCTGCGGGAGTTGCGCTTGTGCGCGGAGGGGATGAAGAGCGTGCCCACTTCCCCCGCATCGAGGATGTTCAGGAGCACTTCCCTGGTCCGGCCGTTGGCGACCACCATGATGTCGCCGGCCCCGGTGACCTGCTGGGCGGCCTGGAGTTTGGAGTCCATGCCGCCCCGGCCCAGGGCGCTCTTTTCGGCGCGAACGAGGTTTCTCGCCTGGTCGATGTTGGCGACCAGGCGGACGGACTGGCCGGCGGCATCGAGCAGGCCGTCGACGACCGTGAGCAGGACGAGCAGGTTGGCCTGCAGAGCATTGGCAACCAGGGCGGCGAGAATGTCGTTGTCGCCGAAACTGATGCGGACGATTTCATCGGTGCTGACGGTGTCGTTTTCGTTGATGATGGGGACCGCGCCGAGCTGGTGGATGGCGTGGATGGTGTTGCGGAGGTTGAGGAAGCGGATGTGGCTGTCGATGTCGTCGCGCGTGAGCAGGATCTGGGCGACCTTCAGGTTGTGAGGCGCGAACGCCGTGGCCCAGGCGTCCATGAGGCGGCGCTGGCCGACGGCCGCCACGGCCTGGAGTTGGGCCAGGTCGGTCGGGCGCTTGGGCAGCCCCAACTCGGCGAGTCCCGAACCGACGGCGCCGGAACTGACGATGGTGGTGCGGATGCCGCGCTGCCGCAGCATGACGACCTGCCGGGCGATGTCGGCCAGGAAGCCCGAATCGAGCCGCTTCTGTGAGTCGGATAGCAGTTGGGTGCCGAGCTTGACGACGACGCTGGTGACGGATTGGAGATAGGGCGTGCGAATGCTCATGTTGGTCCGCAAAGGGGATGGCAGTGTAATCTGGATAGTGAGCGGTGAACAGTGATCGCCTGAGCAGCGAGCTTAATCTGATGTTAATAATCCGCATGCCAACAATCCGAAAATTCTATTGACAGGGTATGGCGCGGGGACTATGGTCCGATAACTGTTGCGTGTATTGGACAGGTTGGCGACATTTCGCATATACAAAATCTTAAGATGGGAGGTCCGCGCCGTGCTTTCACTTAGAAGCAGAAGAAGTATTGGCCGCATCAATCGTGTGCGCCATTCCACTCCATCCATGATCGAATCGCTTGAAGGGCGCGTTCTCCTCGCCGTCCCGCCCGTTCCCGTCATTGTCTCCCCTGGTGACGTGTCCGGACCCGGCCCGGTGTTGGATTCCACCATTCCAGAATCGTTCACCTGGAACACCTCCACCGGTGCTACGAGCTATGGCTTCCGCATCATCAATGTGGCCACCGGCTTCACGGCCTATAGCAACACCGTGACCGGAACGTCCTATTCCCTGCCGGCCAACACCTTGGGCAACGGCACCACCTACGACTGGTACATGTACGCCGTCAACGGCTCGGGCAACAGCGCCAACTCGCCGGCACTCTATTTCCAGACCATTCCTCTCGGCACGCCGACCATCATTTCGCCGGGCGACGTTTCACCAGGTCCGGTACTCGATTCCACGCTTGCCCAGACATTTACTTGGACCGCCGTCCCGCGTGCCACGACCTATGGCCTCCGCATCGTCAACGCGGCCGGCGGCATCGGTTCGGTCTACAGTGCCACCGTCACTGGGACATCCTGTTCAGTCCCCGCCAACACTTTGGGCAACGGTGGTTCCTACGACTGGTATCTATACGCCATCAACGGCTCGGGCAACAGCGCCGACTCGGTGGCGCTCTATTTCCAGACCCTTTCCCTCGGCACGCCGACCATCATTTCGCCGGGCGACGTTTCACCAGGTCCGGTGCTCGATTCCACGCTTGCGCAGACGTTTTCCTGGAACGCCGTGCCCCGCGCCACGAGCTATGGACTCAGCATCGTCAACGCGGCCGGCGGCATCGGTTCAGTCTACAGCGCCACTGTCACTGGGACATCCTGTTCAGTCCCCGCCAACACTTTGGGCAACGGGGGCTCCTACGACTGGTATATGTACGCCATCAACGGCTCGGGCAACAGCGCCGACTCGGCGGCGCTCTATTTCCAGACCCTTCCGCTCGGCACGCCGACCATCATTTCGCCCGGCGATGTTTCACCCGGGCCCGTGCTCGATTCAACGATTGCCCAGCCATTCACGTGGAGCGCCGTGCCCCGCGCCACGAGCTATGGCCTCCGCATTGTCAACGCGGCCGGCGGCATCGGTTCAGTCTACAGTGCCACCGTTACCGGGACGTCCTGTTCAGTCCCCGCCAACACCTTGGGCAACGGGGGCTCCTACGACTGGTATATGTACGCCATTAACGGCTCGGGCAACAGCGCCGACTCGGCGGCGCTCTATTTCCAGACCCTTCCCATCGACACGCCGACCATCGTCTCGCCCGGCGATGTTTCACCTTCTGGTCCATCTTTCGCCGCCAACCAGCCGCTGGCATTTAGCTGGAACGCCGTGTCCCGTGCCACCAGTTACGGCCTGCATATCCACAACATGGCCGACACTTATGGTTTCAACGACAAGAACTACACTGTTACCGGAACATCCTACACATTGGCCGCCAATACGCTGAGCAATGGCCTCGCCTACGACTGGTACATCTACGCCATCAACGGCTCGGGTGACAGCGCCAACTCATCGGTGCTCTACTTCCAGACCGTTCCCCTGCCGCCCCCCGCGATCACCTCGCCCGGCAGCACCACTCCCTCGGGGCCGATGATCGACACCTATTCGGCCCAGTCCTTCGCCTGGTCCAACGTCACCGGGGCCACCAAATACGGGCTGTATATCTACGACATCAGCGCCGGTGCGATGGGCTATTCCAACACGACGCTCACGGGCACACCGTTCTCGCTTCCGGCCGATACATTGCAGCCTGGCCACGCGTTCGACTGGTACATGACCAGCTTCAATGGTTCCGGCGAGACCGTGGCCTCGTCCCCGCTCTATTTCCAGACGCCGATCCTGGCGACCCCGACGACCGCGTCGCCGGGAAACACCACCTCGCCCGGGCCGGCGCTGTCGGCGACCTCCGCCCAGACCTTCTCATGGACCGCGGTCAGCGGCGCGACGCATTATGGGTTGTACATCGAGGATCTCGGCACCAGCACCACCGTCTACTCCAGCACCACGCTCACCGGAACGAGCTATTCCCTGCCGGCCAACACACTGGCCAACGGCGATTCCTACTCCTGGACCCTGACCGCCATCAATAACGCGGGCACCAGCCCCGAGTCCGTCGCCCGTTATTTCACGACCACCGCGCTCGCCACCCCAACCACCACTTCACCCGGAACCACCACTCCCGCCGGCCCGGTCCTTTCGCCCACGACCGCACAGACATTCTCATGGAGCGCGGTCACCGGTGCGACCAGTTATGGTCTGTACATCCGCGATGTGGCAACGGGAACGACGGTCTTCTCCCGAACCACGCTTACGGGAACCAGTTTTTCCCTCCCGGCCAACACGTTGGGCAACGGCTATTCCTATGTCTGGACATTGACGGCCATCAACGGCGCCGGCCCTAGTGCCGAGTCCGCGGCCCGCTACTTCCAAACCCCGGCGCTGGCCATCCCAACCATCACTTCACCGGGCGATCCGACCCCGCCAGGCCCAACCCTCGCCGCCACCTCGGCTCAGACGCTCTCCTGGTCTCCCGTCACCGGCATCTCCAGATTCGCCCTGACCATCCGCGACACTTCCATCAACGCCGTCGTCTACACCCTCAACACGCTGACCGGGACTTCCTTCTCGCTTCCGGCCAATGCGCTCGGCAACGGCCATGCCTACAGTTGGACACTCGCCAGCGTCAACAGCGCCGGCGCCGGCGCCGAATCCTCGCCCCGCTATTTCCAGACATCGGCGCTTGCCGCTCCGGTTCCGGCATCGCCGGGCGACGCCTCCCCTTCCGGGCCGGTCCTCACGGCCGACCAGCCCCATCTTTTCACCTGGAGCAGCGTCGCCGGCGCCACCTCATACGCCCTCTACATTCTCGATGCCTCCACCAGCACCACCGTCTACTCCAACACGTCGCTCACCGGCACGAGTCTGTCCCTGCCCGCCAACTCGATCCAGTACGGCAACACCTACTACTGGTTCATGACCAGCGCCAACGGCGCTGGCAGCGGCGGCAACTCGTCGCCACTCTATTTCCAGACGACCACGCCCCCGACCCCCACGGTGAACACTCCCGGGGAAGCCACGGCCCCCGGAGACGTCCGGGCCGCGGATTCCGCGCAAACCTTCACCTGGATCAGCGTCTCGGGCGCCACGCAATATCGGCTGCAAGTATTCGACATCACCACGAATCTACAAGTTTATTCCAACGCGACGATCAACACCAGCATCATCGTGTCGAGTGGCACCTTTGGCACCGGCGACTCGTTTCGCTGGTCGGTGACCAGCATCAACGGCGCCGGCGAGAGCGGCCCGTCGGATTACAATTATTTCCAGACGGTCGCCCCACCCGCGCCCGTCATCAATCTCCCGGCCGAAGCCGCCGCCCCAGGCGACGTGCAGGCGGCCGACATTGCACAGACCTTCACATGGAATATCGTGTCCGGCGCGACCAGTTACGGTGTCTATATCTATGATCTGACTCTCAACGAATTGGTCTATTCCAGCACATCCGTCAATGCCAGCATCAGCGTCAGCGCCAACACTCTGGCTAACGGCGACGCCTTCCGTTGGTGGGTGACCGGCATCAACAGCGCCGGCGAAAGCGCCCCGTCCGCGTATTATTACTTCCAGACCATTACGCCCGGGGCGCCGACGACCACTTCGCCTGGCAGTCTCTCCTCGCCTGGCAACACGATCACCGGCCAAACCGCCGTCTTCTCCTGGAA
The DNA here is from genome assembly GCA_049514055.1 of Tepidisphaeraceae bacterium. Classification (GTDB taxonomy): domain Bacteria; phylum Planctomycetota; class Phycisphaerae; order Tepidisphaerales; family Tepidisphaeraceae; genus JANYKD01. The sequence continues at coordinate 12,170 of JBEKVL010000012.1, forward strand.
CGTCATTTCCGGCGCCAGCAGATACGGCCTCTATATCTGGGATACCGCGACGGATCAGTTGGTTTACTCCAACCTGACGATCACGGCGACCAGCTTCAGCAACCCGGCCGGCTCGCTGCAACTCGGCCACTCCTATCGCTGGGCGGTGACCGGCATCAACGGCGCTGGTGAGAGCGCTCCAGCGGCCTATCGGTATTTCCAGACCCCGGCCCCGGTGCCGCCGAACGTTCCGACCACCAATTTCCCCGGCCTGAGCACACTGCCCGCCGGCCAGGTGACCAGCCTCACACCCACGTTCTCATGGAACAGCGCCACCAACGCCGCCACCTACGGGCTTTACATCATTGACACATCCAGCGGCCAGCAGGTCTATTCCAATGTGAACCTCACCGGCACCAGCTTCATACTGCCCGCCCTCACGCTCGCCTATTCCCACACCTACCGCTGGTTCATGGTTGCCTTCAGCGACGCCGCAGTCAGTTCCAATCCGAGCACGGATCGCTACTTCGTGACGCCCGACCCATCCGTTCCGTCCGCTGTTTTCGCCAGCTCCGGTTCGCTGCTCGAGGGCAGCCCGATAACCATCTCCTTCAGCTCCCAGTCGGACACCTATCCCGCCGACGCGGCCGCCGGCTATGTCTACAGCTACGACCTGAATGGCGACGGTGTTTATGAAATCGCCGATGTGCCCAACGCCTCCTGGCAGGTCACCTTCCCGGACGAGGGCGCATATACCGTGGGTGGCCGCATCAAGGACGCCGACGGCCACACCGCGAGCTATACGCTCCAACTCGTTGTGGGCGATGTGCCTCCGACCATTGCTCTCTCGGGTGGCAACAGCGTCAATGCCGGCGCGGCATACACTCTCACTCTCGGCGCCGTCACCGAGGCAGGCACTGACACCGTCACCCAGTACATCGTCGATTGGGGCGACGGCACCACACCCGATACATTCGACTCGGCGGGCGACAAGTCGCACGTCTACGCCACGGCCGGGACACGACAGATCCTCGTGTCGCTTGTGGATGGGGATGGCACCCACGCGGCGGCCGGGACACATTCCGTGCAGGTTCTCCCCAACACGATCGCCCGCATTGCGGGCCGACTGTTCAACGACACCAATGCCAACGGCCGGCTTGACCCGGGCGAAAAGCCGATTGCCGGCAAGACCGTTTTCCTCGACGCCAACGGCAATGGCGTGTTCAATACCGGTGAACTCAAGACCGTCACCAATGCCGCCGGGAACTACGTGTTCCTGAACGTCCCGGTCGGTCATTACGCCGTGTTGCCGTTACCCGTCACGGGCATGCGTCTCAGCAAACCGGCCGCTCAGGCGGCCCTTCCCATCCTGGCCGCGGGATCCTCGGTGGTGAACTGGAACCTGGGCCTGACGGCCCGGCCGTTGATTACCGGCATCGTATTCAACGACGCCAACCATAACGGGAAACTTGATGTCGGGGAGACTGGCATTGCCAACGCGCGCGTCTATCTCGACATCGACAACAACCACGCTTTCAGCAGCGGCGATATCAGTGTGCTTACGGACGCCAACGGCAACTTCAGCCTGTTGCCGCTCAAGCCGGGCAAGTACACCTTACGCGTCGTTACTCCTGCCGGCCGCACTATGACGTTGCCGGCCTCGGGCTCATACACGTTTACGATCCGGGCGGGCCAGACAATTTCCAATCGCAATTTTGGACTGCGGCATTAGCTATCGCACCGTCCGCGGGTGCCAAATGCGATCCGTTCATCTTCCTGCACGCCGGGTTGCCGGGCGCTGTGGACCACGCGGCGTTGTATGCGTATGACTACGTCGGTCGGCGGAGGCAGCGACTGCGGCTAGCCCTTGTTTTTATTGGGCGCAGGTTATCGTCGCGCCGGCAATTTCCTATTTTGACTTTCCAGGAACGAAAATGTGAAGATGGGTAAAGATTTGCTGGTCCGTTGTACGATTCTAGGGTGTCGCGAGTGCGATGTACGGACGTATGACCCTTGGTGCGGTGGCACGGATGCCTCCGAGAAAAGCACCGCCGGAGGTGGCAAATGGATTGGCCATCCCGGCTGCAAATCTCGAAGCAGCGAGGCATTTCATGGCCGCTCTCAACACTCATATTGGGGTTCTTTGCGAGGCTTATCAGCAGTTTCTTGTCGCGGGTGATCGGGTCGCGACGCGACAACTTGTGCAACGGGCACTGGAGGAAGGCGCGGACGCGCGGGACATGATCAACGATCTGATCTGGCCGACGATGGAGGCGTTGCAGTCGGCCTACCGCAACGATCGGATCAGCGTGGCGCAACTCAATCTCGCATCGCGGCTCAACCGCTCGGTCACGGACCAGCTTGCGTCGCTCCTGCGGCGTCAGCCGCTCAATGGACAGTCGGTGCTGATCTTCTGCGGCAACGACGAACCCGAGGAACTGGGCGGGCAGATTTGCGCCGATCTCTTCGAGGCCGCGGGATACAGCGTGCGTTTCGCCGGCGGCGGCGTGCCGCACGATGAGGCACTGAAACTGATTGGCGAGTTCCGCCCGAATCTGCTGGTGCTGTTCGGCACGCTTCCCAGCGGAATGCCGACGGCGCGCAAGCTCATTGACTACTTGCGCGACGTGAACAGTTGCCCCGACATGCAGATCATGTGCTGTGGCGGAATCTACAAGCGGGCAATGGGCCTGGCCGAGGAAATCGGCGCCGACCTTTGTGCCGCCGATGCGGCGGAGGCCGTGAGCGTGGCGCGTGAGCATCCGAACAAGCGGGCGAGCGTGGATCAGCAGACGGTCGGGCGGACGCGGCGGATTCGCAAGGCGGCCGCCCGGCGGGCGCCGGAGGGTGTGGTAGCCGAAGCGGCGTGAGCGACTACTCCGGCAGCGTCTCCAATTCCTCCGCAATCGCATCCATCAGCGGCCGGAGCGTCCTGGCCGACAGGTCGAACGTCAACCCGGCGGCGTTGAATAGCTCGGGCAACGAACGTGTGCCGCCGAGGGCCAGGGCGGCGCGGTAGTTGGCCAGAGCGGCGTGCATGTCCTGGCGGCTGCGGAGCCAGAGTTGCAGGGCGCCGAGCTGGGCGATGCCGTATTCGATGTAGTAGAACGGGTAGTGGAACAGGTGCAGCTGCTGTTGCCAGGAGCATTCGCGGACGGGCTCGTAGCCGGTCCAGTCGAGATCGCGGCCGAAACGCTGCTGGAGCGACAGCCAGCAGTCGCGGCGCGCGGCGCGGGTGTGGCCGGGGTGGGTGTAGATCCAGTGCTGGAACGAGTCGATCGTGGTCATCCAGGGGAAGAAACGAATGATGCCTTCGAGCATGGTGCGCTTGCCGCGGGCGGCGTCGGCGCGGCAGTTGTAGAATTGGTCGAAGTGGTCGCTGCCGAGAAGTTCCATCGACATGCTGGCGACTTCACAGAACTCCATGGGCGCGCTGCGCAGGAACATCAGCGGCTCCGGCCGGGCGGCCAGGGTGTGAAACGCGTGGCCGGCTTCGTGGAGCAGAACCTCGACATCGCGCTGCAAACCGGCCGCGTTCATGAAGATGAACGGCTGGCCGACATCCTCGAAGGTGGCCTGATACCCGCCGGGGGCCTTGCCCGTGCGGCTGTCGAGGTCGAGGTTGCCGTTGCGGCGCAGCGAGTCAAAATCGTCAGCCAGCGAGGGTGAGAGCCGCGTGAAGATCGAGTGGGTTTGGGCGATGAACCGGTCGATTTGCGGCTCGGCAAACGGCTTGAGCGGCTCGCGATTCATGGGATCGACGGCGATGTCCCATGGCCGCAGTGACGGCACGCCGAGGGCGGCCTTGCGGCTCTGGTCGAGTTTGCGCACCAGCGGCACGGAGATTTCGGCGATGGCGTCGGCGAAGCGCAGGCAGTCGTCGGGGGTGTAGTCAAAGCGCTTGTAGGTTTGCCAGCAGTAAGCGCGATAGTCGGGCAGGCCGGCGTTGCGGGCGATGGTTTCGCGGTGCGGCAGGAGCTGGTCAAAGATATCCTCGATGCGGGTGCGGTCAACGAGGCGGCGGTTGGCGACGATTTCCCAGGCCCACTGCCGCGTGGTGCGATCGGGCATTTCCTGATAGCGCTGCATCTGCTGGAGCGTGTGCTCGCGGCCCTGGAAGAACACGGTCATCGCGCCGGAGAGCTTGTCGTATTCGTTGCCGATGCGGGCGCATTCGGCCTCGAGCGGGACGTTCTCTTCGCGGAAGAGCCCGACATCCGTCTGCCACTTGCGGGCAAGAATTTCATGTCGCCGGCCGGTGAGGGACTTCTGGAACGGGCAGGAGACGAACTTCTTCTGCAACTGGAAGAAGAGCGGTTTGATCTGCGGTTCGATCTCCTGGATGAAGCGGAGATAGGCCTTTTCGAGTTGGGCGTTGTCGGTGTGGCAGGACTTCTCGACATAGCGGCGGTTGCCGTATTCGTCGACAATGGCCGACAGTTCCGAGAGATCGAGCAGCCAGCTTTCCAGATCGGCGACGGAAGCGATGGGCCGATCCAGCAGGGCGTGGTAGAGGGGGTCGAGTTGGGCGAACTCGCCGGGGTTGAGCGAATCGGGAACAAAGCGACGGGCGGGATGTCTGATAATCATGAGAACGACTCCTACAATTGGCCGGATTCTGTGCGATATTCGGCCGCGTGGAAAGAGCTTTAGCGGAGACTGGCCATGATTATCCAAGAAAACGCGTCGTTCCGCCTGTCGCGGATCGGCCTGTTGGTGGTTGCGTTGCTGGCAGTGGTGAATGTGCCGGTCTGGTCACAACAGACGGCCGGGAAAGCCGACAGACTCTTGGAACAACGGGTGCGGGCGGAGCAAGACGATCGACGGGCGCTGGTCGAACGTGCGCAAACCGCCCTTCCCGATGACGCCCGCGAGGTGGTCGAACGTTACGAGAAGATGGCCGCCGAAGCTCGCGAGCAGTTCGAAAAGGAGAGCCGGCGGCAGCGTGCCCAGGCCATGGACCGCCTGGAGAACCTCGCCGATACCTACACTGCCAACGGCCTGGTTAACGAAGCCGCCGCGGTTCGCAAAGCAATCCAGCGGATCAAGGCGGGCGGGGAGTCCGCCGACCTCGTCGGCGGTGTGCTCCGCGACCCCGGCAATCTGGCCGGCTTCCGCGATCGCGTCGGGCAGTCGTTCACATTCCGCGTCACCGGGTCCGCCGACGGCATCGTCTGGGGCACCGACCTCTACACAGACGACTCGACGCTGGCCACGGCGGCGGTCCACGCGGGCCTGGTGAGGCCGGGCGAAACTGCCGTGGTGAAGGTCCGCATCGTCGAGGCGGCCGAATCGTACGACGGCTCGACGCGCAACGGAGTGACAACTAGCGATTACGGGCGGTGGTTTGGCAGCTTCCGCTTCGAGGCCGGGCCTGTTGCCGGCGACGCGCGCATCACGCCGCTGCCGCCGAGCGGCACGGTCGAGAAATTCCGCGGTCAGGATGACCTGGAGATCCTCTTTGAAGTCATCGGATCGACGTCGGGCACGATCTGGGGCGATGGAGTCTACACGGACGATTCTCCGGTAGCCGTGGCCGCCGTTCACGCCGGCGTACTCCGCGACGGGGAACGGGGCATTGTCGCGGTGACGATCCGGCCTGGACGCGACAGCTACGCCAGCGGCATGCGCAACGGGGTGATCAGCCGCGCGTGGGGCGGGTTCCAGGGCAGTTACCGGGTGAGCAAAGCGGATATGGCGCTTGTCGCCCCGGGCCTGCCCCCGGCGCCGGCCCTGGCGAGCCTGCGCGGGAAGGCGGGCGAGGTGTTATACATTTCGCTCACCGGTTCGACCTCCGGGATCGTCTGGGGTACGGATGTGTACACCGACGACTCCACGCTGGCCGCCGCGGCGGTCCATGCCGGCGTGCTCCGGGATGGCGAGAGTGGAACTGTCAAGATCACAATCGCACCCGGGCAGGAAACCTACACCGGCTCGACGCGAAACGGGGTTGAGACGCAAAACTACGGTGACTGGGACGGCAGCTTCCGGATCGAGCGCGTGCCGGAAGGCTTTATTCCGCCGAAGGTCTATCGCTGGTCGGCGCCCCCACCCGGCGGCGGTTCCCGTGTACCTGGGCTCGACGGCGGCGAGGGCTTGATCGGGCGTTGAGTCTCTACCACATCATGGATACGCAATGACGGATTGGTGAAATATCCGACATGTCTCGTCGTCTTTACCGGGTACGGCCGAACTCGGACAGGCAGACGCGGCGGCGGTGCGCGCGCCGGCGCTCCGCTCGGCGTTCGAGTCTGAATGGTTCCGCGGCTGATTCCGCAGGCCGGCCGAACGTGGCCCGGCCGGGTGCGGATCGTGAAAGCCGATGTGGATGTTCTGTTGAGTCGTCACGGACCTTTGGCCCGCCAGATTGGCAGGAAAGACGTCTGCCAGGGCAGTGATGTGTTGGCATCATGGACTTCAATAGTTTTCACTATGCCGCCTTCTTTCTTGTCATGCTCTCCGCGGTCGCGTTTTTGCGCCGGCGCGTAACAACCCGCAACATCCTGCTGCTGATTGCCAGCTATTACTTCTACGGCTGCTGGGACTGGCGTTTCCTGGGGTTGTTGTGGCTCTCAACGTTGTTCGACTATGGGTGTGGACGACTGATTGATGGCGCCGGGGCGGCATCGCGGAAGCGCGTGCGCGGCAGGCGCGAACGCCTGATCCTCGCCGCCAGCGTGGTTTGCAGCCTGGGTCTGCTGGGCATCTTCAAGTACTACGGCTTTTTCGCAGCCAGTGCGGCGACGGCCCTGGCCCAACTGGGGATCAAAGCCGATCTGCCAACCCTTCGCGTCATCCTGCCCGCGGGCATCAGCTTCTATACATTCCAGACGATGAGCTACGTCATCGACGTGTACCGCGGGGAAATCCCTGCCGAGAGAAACCTGCTGAGTTTTGCTCTTTACGTCGCGTTCTTCCCGCAACTGGTGGCCGGTCCCATCGAGCGGCCGGGGCGGCTGCTGCCACAACTGGCCCGTCCGACACAGATCACCTGGTCAGGACTTTGCTCCGGGTTCTACCTGATTTGCAGCGGGCTGTTCAAGAAGGTGGTGCTGGCGGACAATCTCGCCAAAGCGGTGGACGCGGCGTATGCCCAGGCAGATCCCGCGGCCGCCACGGCGATGCTGGCCATGTACGGCTTTGCCATCCAGGTTTACTGCGATTTTTCCGGCTACACGGATATCGCGCGGGGTTCGGCCCGGTGCATGGGCTTCGAGTTGACGCCCAACTTCAACCTCCCTTATTTCGCCACCAGCCCCGCGGATTTCTGGCGGCGGTGGCACATGAGCCTTTCCACCTGGGTGCGCGATTACATCTACATACCGCTGGGCGGAAGTCACAAGGGCACCGTTCGCACCTACGTCAACATCATGGTCATGATGGTCCTGATGGGACTGTGGCACGGCGCGGGATGGGTGTACGTCGTCTGGGGCGCGTTTCATGGAGTGCTGTTGTGCATTCACCGGGCGTTACGGCCATGGATGGAACGTGTGCTGAACCCCGCCGGCCGGATTACCGGGCTGTCGTGGCATTTCTGCCGGGTGGTGGTCTGCTTCCATGTGTTGGGAATCGCCGCGATCGTCTTCCGCTCCCGGGATCTGCATCAGGCGGGGCAGATGCTCGGCGCGTTGGGCAAGATCACCCTGCGGTCCTCCGGCTTGCCGGCAGTGGAGAGTATCGTCATCGTGCTGGCTTGTGGCTTATTGCTGCTGTCCGTCCAGATCCTGCAACAGCTTCGTGGTGACATGTATACCCTGCTGCGGCTGCCGCGCCCGCTACGGGCGGTGGTGTATGCCGGTGCAATCCTTGGTTTCCTGGCATTTGGTGAGTATTATGGTGCGCAGTTCATCTACTTCCAGTTCTGAGCCGGGCCTGCCGGATGCGCCCCTTCTGTCCGGCGGGTTTCCCTGGGCATTGGCGGGCGCGGTGCTGATCCTGCTGGCCGTCGAGGCAGCGGTGCGACTGGCGGACCCGGCGGATGTCATTCCCTACTCCGCCGGACGGGAGGAGCACTTTGCGGTGGCCAACTACCTCTCGAGGTTCGGCCCGGCCGACGTCGGTTTCATCGGGTCGAGCATGACGCGCGAGGGAATCGCCGCGCCGCTGGTCCGTGCCCGGCTGGAGCAGGCCGTGGATGCGCCGTTCTACGTCGCCAACTACGGCTGCGGAGGCATGGTCGCCGACGAGGGCAATGCCATCGTTCGCTACATGGTTCGGAACAGGAAGATCCCCCGCCTGCTGATGTACGAGGTCAACCTGCAACATCTGCGGCCCTCGGTTTCGTCGCAGGCGGGCCTGCTCGCGGTCTTCTGGGACGTCAAGGACTGGTTCCAGGAGTGGGCACGAACCGGCACGCCCCGCATGCGGGAACTGCCGGTCGTGATCCGGCGGGACATCGGCCGGTGGTGGCTCACTCTCCGCTACCGCGACCGGGTTTCCGAATGGAGCCGCGAGTGGCTGCGATTGGCCAGGAGCGTGCCAGTGCCGATACAGGGCGAGTATTCCAAGTTGCTGGGCTTCAATACCCATCTGTCGGCGAATCCGGCCAAGAGACAGTTCCTGTTGAGGAAGTGGCTCGATGGACCATTGCGAAACGGCCGATACCCGAAGATGGACCGCGCCATGGTGGAGTACCTGGAGGATACGCTGCGGCTTTGCCGGGACAACCAGATCGCGCTGGTGCTATACGAGATGCCCGTGTGGCCGGGAGTTCAGGCGCGTATCCCCAGCGAGACGTACGAGGAGTTCTATCGAGTGGTGGACGGTTTGAGCGACAAGTGCCAAGTGCCGTTCTATCGAGTTGCGGATTTGCAGGTGACGCTGGGCGATGAGCATTTCATCGATGTGACGCATATGAACCGGCACGGCGCCGCCGTGATGACCGGGGCGCTGATCGACAAGGCGATTCTGCCGCGTATGGCCGCCACTTCCGCCTCCGGGCTGGCCGGGCTGACCAGGTGATCTGGCATTGAGCGGACTCTTGGACGATCATGGGGGCCATGCAGACGACCGGCAAAGAAAGATGTCCACAGAAGGACGAACTGGCGATCGAGCTATCAAACGTCGGCGTCTATCGCGGCGGGCGGTGGATACTGCGCGAGGTGAGCTGGCAGGTTCCGGCGGGGGCGTGCGTGGCGATCCTGGGGCACAACGGCAGCGGCAAGAGCACGCTGGCACGCATCATCGCCTGCCACCTGTATCCGAGCGAAGGTATCGGGCGGATTCTCGGCCGGCAGTTCGGGCAGTGTGATCTGACAGAGCTGCGGAAAGAGATCCGGCTGCTGCAACCGGCCGGGCCGTATGACATCGACGGCGACCTGACGGCGCTCGAGGTGGTGCTGACAGGGCATTTCGCCACACTGCGGTTGTACGATGTGGTGACGCCGCGGATGGAGAACGAGGCAAGGCGGTTGCTCGATCGCGTCGGGCTGCTGGCGGTGGCCGCCCACAGATACGACATGCTCAGCAGCGGGGAGCGGGTGCGGGCGCTGATTGCCCGGGCTCTGGTGAAGAAGCCCCGGATCCTGCTGCTGGACGAGCCGACGGCGGGGTTGGATATCCTGGCCCGCGAGCAGGTGCTGGCGACGATCCAGACGCTGTTCGAGCCGGGCCACTGGCGGCCGACGGTGATCCTCATCACCCACCATGTGGAGGAACTGCCGCCGGCGACGAGCCAT
>JBEKVL010000013.1:0-20913 GCA_049514055.1 Tepidisphaeraceae bacterium
GTTTTGAGGGCGCACAGAATGCGGAATATGTGGATTGCCCAGATTGACACTTGGTCGATTGGGCTGGGGATACGTGTTGCCCAAATGGGGACTGAAATTGGCAGAGGGGTCGGGATAAACAGAGATTTCATTCTTGTTATCTTCCGCCGCGTGTGGTACGTTTTGGTTACAGACATCCAGAAGGGTAATCCGAGTACTCGAATTCTGCGGGAGGATGGCGATGGGAGTTCAATCGAGCCGGCGTAAGCAGTGGTTCCGTGCGATTGCAGCGGCGTGTGAGCCGCTGGAGGGGCGGGTGCTGCTGTCCAAAACGATCTACGTGGATGTGAATTCGCCGGCCCCGGCGACTAACGGGCCGTCGTGGGGCACTGCGTACACGGATCTGCAACTGGCGCTGGGGGTGGCGGTGTCGGGGGATACGATCCGGGTGGCGGATGGAACCTATCTGCCGACGTCGACATCGACACGGACGATTTACTTTCAGTTGAAGACAGGTGTGGGGATTTACGGCGGGTATGCCGGGTACGGGGCGGCCGATCCCGATGCGCGGGATGTGGCGGCGTATTCGTCGATTCTGTCGGGGGATATCGGTACGGTTGGAAGCAGCACGGACAACAGCTATCACGTCGTCGCCGGCAGCGGGACAAACAGCACGGCCATCCTCGATGGCTTCACGATCACTGGCGGCAATGCCAACGGAAGCAGTTCCCCGACCTATTACGGCGGCGGGATGTATAACTCGTCCGGTAGCCCGACGGTGGCCAACTGCACGTTCAGCGGCAACACCGCATCCACCTACGGCGGTGGAATGGCCAACGTTTCCTCCTCCAATCCAACGTTGACCAATTGCACATTCACCACGAATTCGGCTTCCGCCGGTGGCGCCGGCGGCGGGATGTATAACGCCTCCTCGTCGCCGTCGCTCACCAACTGCACCTTCAGCGGGAACACGGCCCTCAGCGGCGGCGGGATGGATAACTACAACGCGTCCTCGCCGACACTGACCAACTGCAGCTTCAGCGGGAACACCGTCACCAGCACAGCCACCTACAACAGCAGTGGGGCCGGAATGTGCAACATCCAGGCGTCCTCGCCGACGCTGAACCACTGCACTTTCAGCGACAACAAGGCCAGCGTCACGGGCAACAACATCAGCAGTCTCGGCGGCGGAATGCACAACGACGGCAGTTCGCCGACCGTGACCGATTGCACGTTCAGCCGGAATGCGGTTACGTGTACTACCGGCTTCAGCGAGGGCGGTGGGGTAAGCACGTCCGGTACTGCCTCGCCGAAACTGACCAACTGCGTGTTCAACGCAAACACGGCCACCAGCACCTCCGGCTATGCATTCGGCGGCGGGGCGTTGGCTTCCGGCACCAACTCGCCGAAGCTGATCAATTGCACATTCAACGGAAACGCGACCACAACCGCATCCGGCTCCGCGTTCGGCGGCGGAATGTACAATAGCACGTCCTCATCCACATCATTGGTCAACTGCGCGTTCAGCGGCAACACGGCCGTCAACGGCGGCGGATTGTTTCTCGGGACTTCCTCGCTCGCAACGCTGACCAACTGCACCCTCAGCGGCAACACCGCCACCAGCACCGGGGGCGGAATCCACAACGTCTCCACTCTGACACTGAGCAACTGCATCGTCTGGGGAAACACAGCGTGCACCGGATCGGAGATATACCTGGCCGGCGGCACGGCCAGCGTTACCTACAGCGACATTCTGGGAGGGTACACGGGGACGGGGAACATCAGCGGCAACCCTCTGTTCGTCCGCAACCCCAGTCCCGGCGCGGACGGCAAATGGTGTACGAGCGATGATGACTACGGCGACCTCCACCTGCAAATCTGGTCGCCAGCGGTCGATGCTGCCAACAGCAGCGCCCCCGGACTCAGCGGCATCACCACCGACCTGGGCGGCGGCAGCCGGTTCCTGGATGTTCCCACGACGCCGAACACGGGCACCGGCACAGCGCCCATCGTGGACATGGGGGCGTATGAGGTAACCCCCAGGCTGGCGGCCAGTGCCGGCGGGCCATACGTCGGGATTCAAGGCCGAGACCTGACGCTCAGCGGGCGCGGCGCGAGCACAGTGGGCGGAGCGATGCAGTATGCCTGGGAGTGGACCGGCGACGGGGCTTTCGATGATGGCACGGGCGCCAATCCGGTGTTCCCAACGTCGATCTGGGGCGCGTTGACTTCGGTGACCGTGTCGCTGCGTGTAACCGATGCGGTCGGCGCCACGATCATTGACAGCACGACGGTCCAGATCGTTCCACCTTTTTTCGTTGACGACACCGCCACGGGAGCCAACAACGGCACGAGTTGGACGGATGCGTACCGGGATCTTCAGACCGCACTGACGGCCGCGACGGCGGGGCAGACGATCATTGTCGGCCAGGGCACATACAAGCCTTCGGCGACCGGCGATCGCTCGGCGAGTTTCGCGCTCAAGACGGGCGTGGCGATCTATGGGGGCTATGCGGGGTCCAACGCCTCGGACCCGTTCGCCCGCGACGTCGGCCGCTATTCGAGCATTCTTTCGGGCGACATTGGGACCGTGGGGATCAACACCGACAACAGCTATCATGTGGTTGTGGGAAGCGGCACGAACGGTACGGCCATCCTGGATGGTTTTACGATCACGGCCGGCAATGCAAACGGGACCAGCCCGACTGATTCCGGCGGTGGGATGTACAGCTCATCTGGCAGCCCCACTCTGGCCAATTGCACATTCAGCGGCAATATGGCAACAGCCAACGCAGGCGGGATGTTCAACTCTTCCAACTCCTCCCCATCGCTGACCAACTGCACGTTCGTCGGGAACTCGGCCGCTGGCACGTCGGGCGCCGGCGGCGGGTTATACAACAACTCGACGTCGAACCCGGTGCTCATCAACTGCATCTTCCGCGGGAACATCGCGACCTACGAAGGCGCGGGCATGATGAATGCCAATTCCTCGGCGCCGCAACTGACCAACTGCATTTTTGTCGGCAACACGGTCACCGGCACCGCGTCCGGCTACGCCTACGGCGGAGCAATCTACAATTCGTCCTCCTCTCCGGCACTGACCAATTGTACGCTGGCCGGCAACACCGTCGTCGGCACTTCCCTGGCGTACGGCGGCGCGATATACAACTCGTCGTCTTCGCCAACACTCGGCAACTGCATTCTCTGGGGCAATACCGCAACCAATGGAGCGCAGATCTACCAGTCCAGCGGAACAACCACCGCCACTTACAGCGACATCCAGGGAAGCTTCTCGGGCACGGGCAACAAGGCCGTCGACCCGCTCTTTGTCCGCAATCCCAGCGCCGGCGCTGATGGAACCTGGGGCACGGCCGACGATGATTGCGGAGACTTGCGCCTGCGGCTGATTTCCACGGTCATCGACGCCGGGAACAATGCCGCCATCGCCTCCAGCATCACGACCGACCTGGCGGGCAATCCTCGACGGCAGAACATTGCCAGCATCACGGACACGGGCTCGGGGACAGCGCCCATTGTGGACATGGGGGCATACGAAGCCAATCTCGGCCCGCAGGCCATCGCCGGAGGTCCCTACTCGGTTCTGGAAGACCTCGCCATTACCCTCACGGGCACGGGCTACAGCGACCAAGGATTGACCCTCTCATATGCCTGGGATTTCAACGGCGATGGCGTCTACGACGATGCCACCGGCGCCACACCCAATTTTTCAGCGGTGGGGATATCGGGGCCGCAAACCCGGAATATATCGCTGCGCGTGACCGATTCATCCGCTGTCAGTGTCTTCGACACGGCGATCGTGTTCATCAATCGCCCTCTCTACGTGGACGATACGGCCGCGGGAACCAACGACGGCACGAGTTGGGCCAACGCTTATCAGAGCCTGCAAACAGCACTGGCCGCGGCGACGGCCGGACAGACGATCATGGTCGGGCAGGGAACGTACAAACCTTCAACGACAGGCGACCGCGCGGCGAGTTTCGCGCTCAAGACCGGAGTGGCGATCTACGGGGGCTATGCGGGAGCCGGGGCCGCCGATCCTTACGCGCGCGATCCCCGGCGCTGTCCGAGCATCCTCTCCGGCGACATTGGCACGGTGGGAGTAAACACCGACAACAGCTACAGTGTGGTCGTGGCCAGCAACACGCTAGGCAACGCTGTCCTGGACGGCTTTGTCATCACCGGCGGCAATGGCAGCTACGGGGCCGGGATGTACATCACCAGCGGCAGCCCGACGGTGCGCAATTGCGCCTTCAACGGCAACACGGCGTCCGGCGGCGGTGGCGGCATGTACATCGGCTCCGCCTCGCCGACGATCGTCAACTGCGCGTTCAGCGACAACTCTTCCGCGACCTCCGGTGGCGGCATCTACAATTCATCCTCGTCGTCAACAGTGGTCAATTGCACGTTCGCCATGAACTCGGCCAACTCGCTCTACTATGCCGGCGGGATGTACAACCTCTCCGGCAGCCCGGTGGTCACCAACTGTGTCTTCTGGGGAAACACCGCCGGGAGCCCCGCTCAGGTCTCGGGAACTGGAACCGTCACCTATTGCGACGTTCAGGGCGGCTGGACCGGCACCGGCAACATCAACACCGACCCGCTGTTCATCCGCAACCCAAGCGCCGGCGCCGATGCCAAATTGGGCACGGCCGACGATGACTACGGCGACTTGCGGCTTCGAGTGACCTCGCCGGCCATCGACGCCGGCAACAACGCCGCCATTCCCTCCGGCATTACCACCGACCTCGCAGGCAATCCGCGCCGGCAGAACATCGCCAGTATCGCAGACAAAGGCGCTGGTACTGCCCCGATCGTGGACATGGGCGCGTACGAAGTGAGCGTCGGGCCTCTTCCCGTGATCGGCGGTCCCTACTGGGTGCTGGAAGAATCCTCGGTTGTCATCAACGGCGTCGGCTACAGCGGCAGTGGGCTCAGCTTGTCTTACGCATGGGATTTCAACTCCGATGGTGTTTATGACGATGCCACTGGCGCCAACCCCTCGTTTTCCGCGATCGGGATCCAAGGCCCGCAGACCCGCACCATTACAGTGTGCGTGACCGATTCATCCGGCGCCAGCGCTCTGGACACGACGACCGTGTCCATCGTTCATCCCATCTATGTGGATGATAGCGCCACGGGGACAAACGATGGCACAAGTTGGACCAACGCCTACCGGGATCTGAAGACCGCGCTGTCGGCGGCCACGGCGGGCAAGACGATCGTGGTCGGCCAGGGCACATACACGCCATCGGCGACTGGCGACCGAATGGCAAGTTTTGCGCTCAAGACCGGAGTGGCACTCTATGGCGGCTATGCGGGCGTTGGGGCAACCGATCCATACGGCCGCGATGTCCGGCGTTACTCAAGTATTCTCTCCGGCGACATCGGGATCCTCGGGTCGAACAGCGACAACAGCTATCATGTGGTCGTGGGCAGCAATACGAACTACACGGCTGTGCTGGACGGGTTCACGATCACCGCCGGCAACGCCAACGGAACCTACTCCCCGTACTGGTACGGTGGTGGGATGTACAACGACGGCGGCAGCCCGACGCTGACCAACTGTATATTTCTCGTCAACTCGGCCGGTTCCGGCGGCGGGATGTACAACACGTCCTCCAAACCGACGCTCACCAATTGCACGTTCAACGGGAACACGGCCGTGGGCACGGTCGGGAACGGCGGTGGAATGTGCAACTCCGGCTCCTCACCATCGGCCGCCAGTTCGCCGTCGCTTATCAACTGTACGTTCAGCGGAAACGCGGCCACAAACACATTCGGTTCGGGTGGGGGGATCTATACTGACTTCGGTTCGCCGACGCTGGTGAACTGCACGTTCAGCGGGAACACGGCTCCATTGGGTGGCGCCTCGTTCGGCAGCAGCCCGGTGCTGACCAACTGCATCATCTGGGGCAACACTGGTACCCAGGGATTATCCTTTGCCACGGTGACGTATAGCGATATCCAAGGCGGTTGGATCGATACGGGCATCATCAACGCCGACCCGCTCTTCGTCCGCAATCCCAACCCGGGCGCGGACGGCCAATGGGGCACCGCCGACGATGACTACGGCGATCTTCGGATCGGCTCTTTGACATCACCCGTCGTGGACGCTGGCAACAACGCGGCCGTTCCGGCTGGCGTCACCACGGACCTCGCCGGCAACCCTCGGTTTATCGACATCCCCCAGAAGACCAACACGGGATTGGGAACATCGCCGTTCGTGGATATTGGCGCGTATGAGCGTACCCCCGTGGCCACCACCATCGCCGGCACCGCCGGAGACGATGCCCTGTGCCTCCGGCTGTCGTCCGACCGCACCACGCTGGATGTTTTCAACGGCTTGGACACGACCGGCCAGTTTGCATCCACATACAACCTCCAGCCCGGCGACACCAGCATCATCATCGACACCGGAGCGGGCACAGACACGGCCGCGCTGACAGGATTTGCCGCTGGCGACAACGTCAACATTCAGTCCACGTTCATGGCGTTGAATTCCATCGTCCTCTGCACCGCCAACATCGAAAACACCCTCCTCGACGCCCCGGCCGGCAGCACGCTCAGCCTCGCTTCGCTGGCGATTTCCCGGCCGGTGGCGCTGGTCGCGGGGAAGAACCTCACGCTGCGAGTCCGGTCGCTGAGCATCACCGGCACTGGTTCACTGGATCTGGCCGGGAACAGCATGATTCTCGACTATACGACGGCGCCCTTGGCACAGGTTCGCCAATGGATCAGCAATGGGCGGATGGGTGTGACGCCGGCGCTGAAGACTTCGGGAACTGTGGCGGCCGGCACGGCGGCGCTGGGCATGGTGGACAACGCGCTGCTGCACCTGGCCAGTTTTGCGGGTCAGTCGCTGGGGGGTGTGTTCAGTCAGTTGCTGATTCAGAATACGGTGGCGGGGGATGCGAATCTGGACGGAGTGGTGGATGACAAGGACTATCTGGCGGTGATTGCGAACATGGGGAGCACAAATGGCCAGTGGTTCCTGGGGGATCTGAACGGGGATGGGATTGTCAATGTGGATGACTTTGCGGAGGTGACGGCGCATCTGGGGAACGGTGTTTCGGGTCCGGCCGCGCAGATGGCGGCGGCAAAGACGGCCGGGGTCGCCGCCGGGGCGGACACCGGCGGCACTTCGATCGTGCGGGCAGCGGCGGCCAAGCGTGCGCCGGCCAAGACGGTGACAGCGGTGGCCAAAGGGAAAGCGAAAAAGGAAAAAGGCAAAACGCCGAAGCTCGCGCAGAGGCACTGAGGCGGAGAGGAAAGGGCGTCTTCGTTTTGCCCTGCGATGGTGGGGACGTTGCATGACGATGGGGAGGGGATGGCCATTTTCTTGGTAGATATTTGCCCTCACCCGGCACGACGAAAGATGGGCATGTCCGTTCCAATACTTCACTTGATTTCTAATTCGTAATCTTGCGAATTCTGGCGTATAGTTGGCCTGCTGTCGTGGCGCCAGCGCGGGTTGCGTGCTGCATTGGAGTCTGTTGATGCTGCTCATCTGGTCCGGATTCATCCTGTTGGTGCTGCTCATGCTGGTATTGGATCTGGGCGTGTTCAATCGGAAGGACCACGCCATTTCCACAAAGGAGGCGCTCGGCTGGTCCGCCGTCTGGATCGCCATTTCCCTCCTGTTCGGCGTCTTCATCTATTTCGGCTACGAGTATCAGTGGCTGGGCCTGGGTGTGGCCGCCGATGCCGTCGATGGGACGATCAACGATGGCTCCGCGGCCTTCGTCAAGTATCTTACCGGCTACATCGTCGAGAAGTCCCTCAGCGTCGACAACATCTTCGTCATGGCCCTGATTTTCGGTTTCATGGGCGTGGCCCGCCGCTATCAGCACCGCGTGCTGATCTGGGGCATCATCGGCGCGCTGATCCTCCGCGGCGCCATGATCGGCATCGGGGCGCAACTCATCGCCCGTTTCCAGTGGATCCTCTACGTTTTCGGCGGCTTTCTCGTTCTCACCGCCCTGAAGATGCTCCTGGTCCGCGACGGACACAACGATCCTTCGAAGAGCGTTGCCGTGCGCCTGATACGCCGGTTTTCCCGCGTCACCGATCGCTACCACTGCCAGCATTTTGTGGTTCGCGCCGGCTCCGAAGGCTCTCATGCCGGCCGCGTCCCCGAGGAAGCGCCCGAGCCTGACCCGACCGTCGACCGCGCCCGGCCGGGAACCTGGCTGCTCACGCCCCTGGCCCTGGCGCTCGTCCTCATCGAAACCACCGATCTCATCTTCGCCGTCGACTCCATTCCCGCCGTCTTCGCCATTACCGCGGACCCCTTCCTGGTCTTCACCAGCAACATTTTCGCGATCCTCGGCCTGCGCAGCCTGTACTTCGCGCTGGCCGGAATGGTCAGGAAATTCAGGTATCTCAAGGTAGCCCTCGCCGCGGTCCTGGCCATCGTCGGTTTCAAGATGCTTGCGCACACCTGGCTTCAGGCGTTGCTTGGCCGGTACTTCAACCTGTACCTGCTGGCCGCCATCGCCGTGATCCTGGCGGCCGGGGTGATTGCCTCAATAGTTGCTGACCGCCGCGATCGCGAAAAGGAACTTTGCCTGAAGCGCTCCGGGGGTTAAGATGGCGGGGCCTCGGATGACAATGGCTCGAGGAGTGATTGCCGGGGCTCGTTCTCCTTACGTGGGAGCTCATCATGCCCGTTGTGCAAATCCGCCGGACACGCTCGTCAAGGCGCCGCGCCGTTCGCAACGCCGTCGTGGAGGCGATGGAGGGCCGCTGGATGCTCGCGGCGACCATCTATGTGGACCAGGGGGCCGCCGGCACCACGCAGGACGGAACCACCTGGGACACCGCCTACCTCAATCTGCGCAATGCGATCACCGCGGCACAGAGCGGCGACACCATCGAGATCGCCGGCGGGACTTACCTGCCGACGGACGGAACCACCCAGCCCGTCACCGGGCCTGATCGGACGCTGACCTTCAGCCTCAAAACCGGCGTGGCGATCTACGGCGGATACGCAGGCAGCGCCGAGCCGGACAATCCCGACGATCGGGATATCTACGCCTTCGAGACGATTCTCTCGGGCGACATCGGGGCAGCCGGCGACAACACCGACAACAGCTACCATGTGGTGACGGCATCAGGAGTGGACTCGACGGCGATCCTGGACGGCGTGACCATCAGCGACGGCAACGCCAGTGCGCCGGCGATGACCGTGCCAACCGCGTTTTCCAATGCCGGCGGGGGAATGCTCGTGTGGTACGGCAGCCCGACGATCAGCAACTGCATCTTCGACAGCAACAGCGCCTACGACGGCGGCGCCGGCCTCATGGCCGACAGCTCCTCGCCCACCCTGACCGATTGCACCTTCTCGAACAACACCACTACGACCGGGGTCGGCGCCGGCGGCGGGGCGGGGTTCCAGTACTCCACGGTAACCCTCGACGGCTGCACGTTCGACAGCAATACCGCGCTCGGCGGCGGTGGCGTATCGCTCTATTCCACTTCGGCAATTTTTTCCAATTGCACTTTCACGGCAAATACCGCATCTCTCGGCGGAGCGATCGAGAAGGGAGGGTCGTCGTCGGCAACGCTGACCGACTGCGACTTCGAAGGAAACTCAGCCAACGCCGGCGGCGCCCTGGTGGACTATGACAGCTCGGCCGCCTCTCCGTCAATTCTGGTGGGCTGCCAGTTCCTGGGTAATTCGGCGGCACAGAACGGCGGCGCCATCTATTTCCAAGGCGCCACTTCCGCATCGACGGTAACCAACTGCGTCTTCGTGCTCAATTGGGTGAACGGCACCGGGGGCGCGATATACAACTCGAACGCCAGCCCAATGCTGACGAACTGCACGTTCGCGCTCAACTTCGCCGGCAGCGCCACGGCCGCCGGCGGGGGCATCTTCAACAGTATCTCCTCACCCGCGCTTGCCAATTGCATCCTGTGGAATGACTACGGCGGCGAGATATCCAACAGTGACGGCTTCAGCGTGCCGATTGTCAGCTACACGGATATCCAGGGCGGCTGGGCCGGGACGAACAATGTCAGCACGAACCCGCAGTTCCTCAGGAACCCCAGTGCCGGCCCGGACGGGCTGCCCGGGACGGGTGACGAAGACTATGGCGACCTCCACCTCGGGCCGGTCTCGCCGGTCGCGGACGCGGGCAACAACGCGGCGGTCCCGGCGGATGTGACCACCGACTTCGACGGCAACGCCCGGTTCGTTGACGATCCGCTTGTCGCCGACACCGGCAGCGGCACCGCGCCGATCGTCGACATGGGGGCCTACGAGGCCCCGAGCCTGTGGCCGGTCTCCTTCGATACGGACACGCAGGATGTCAGCGAGACCGACGGCACGGTGACGATCACCGTCCAGATGCTCGCGCCCCTGCCATACGACGTCACCGTGCCGCTGCTCTTCAGCGGCACGGCGCAACCGGGAACCGACTACACCGTCCCGGCCACGTTTGTGACGATCGCGGCGGGCGGCACGTCGGCTTCGCTGAACGTCCAGCTCATCGACAACGGCATCTACGAGCCGGCCCCGACAATCATCGTGGACCTGGGGACGCTCAACGGAGTCGTCGATGGCGACATCACCGAGCAGACCATCACGATCGCCCACGACACGGACCCGCCCGTGCTCGACCCGATCCCCGACCAGACCGTGAACTACACGGACACTCTGACCGTGCAGGCCCATGCGAACGACCCGTTCGTGCCGGGACCCTCGATCGAATTCAGCCTCGACGGGGTCGTGCCGCCGGGCGCGGACATCACGTCGGACGGGCTGTTCACCTGGACTCCGACGGCGGACCAGGCCGCGGGCCTCTACACGTTCACCGTCCGGGTGAGCAACATCGACGACCCGACGCTGTTCGACGTGCAGAGCTTCCAGGTGCAGCACACGATCCTGCCGACGACGCTGTCGGGCAACTTGTTCCACGATCTCAACCGCAACAACCAGCCCGACGCGGGTGAAACGCCGCTCGCGGGCTGGACCGTCTTTGCGGACCTGAACAACAACGGCGGCCTCGACGCCGGCGAGCCGTCCACGCAGACGGATGCAACCGGCCACTGGGCAATCACCGGCATCATGCCGGGCGCCATCCATGTGGTGACGGTCGTGCCGTCCGGCTGGCTGACGACCACGCCGGTCATGGCCAACCTGCCGTTCGACGTGCCGTCGGGCCGGACGGTCCTGTTCAGCCCGGTCGGGTTCTACCGCATGTTCACGTACACGGGTTCGGTGTTCCAGGATGCGAATCTCAACGGGCAGCTCGATGCGGGCGAGGTCGGGCTCGCGGGATCGATTGTGTGGGCGGACCTGAACAACAACGGCGTGGCCGATCCGGGCGAGCCGAAGTCGGTGATCGGCGCCGACGGGGCGTTTTCGCTGGCCAACATTCTCGAAGGCCCCGTCGTGATCCGCGCCTCGGTGCCGTCGGGGTGGATCGTGACAAACTATCCCAATGGCTGCACAACGCCCATTCTGGCCGGCAATCAGCAGCCGGCGGCGATCAATTTCGCCGCGGTGCAGCTTGGCACGGTCGCGGGCGCGGTCTTCAACGATGCCAACGGCAACGGCCTGCGCGATGCGAACGAAGCCGGATTCGCCGGAACCACCGTCTGGGTCGACCTCAACAACAACGGCATCCTCGACAGCGGCGAGCCCTCCGCGACCACCGACGCCTCCGGACAGTTCACGATACCGAATGTTCCGGCCGGGACGTACACCCTGCGGACACCGGCGCAGGCGGGCTATGTCTTCACCAGCCCGGCAACCGGCGTCGTCAACGTCACGCGCACCGGGGCGCTGCCCTCGCCGGGCAACAACTTCGCCCTCCGCCAGCCCGTCGGCGGCATTTCGGGCACGGCGTTCGTCGATGCCAATTCCAACGGCCTGCGGCAGGCAACGGAAAAGGCCTTCGCCGGACTCACAGTCTTCCTGGACGCCAACGGCAACGGCGTCCGCGATCCGGGCGAGGCCAGCGCCGTCACCAGCGCCACGGGACAGTTCGCCTTCAGCAACGTGCCCATCGGCTCGTATCGCCTGGTGGCTCAGACCCCGGCCGGTTACCGCGTCACCACCAACACCAGCGAAGTGCTCACGGTGTCGATCGGATCCTCGACGAGCCGCAACATCGGCCTGGCGCCGTACGCGTCGGTGCGCGGCCGGGTCTTCCTCGACAAGAACCAGAACGGGCGGCTGGACGTCGGCGACAAGGCCCTGGCCAACTGGCGGGTGTTCATCGACACCAACCACAACGGCCTGTTCGATGCGGGTGAGGTGTCGGTCCTGACGGATTCACAGGGGTACTTCAGCCTCAATTCGCTGGCGGCCGGGACTTATGTGCTCCGCGTGGTGCCGGCAAAGGGATACAAAGTCGGCACGCCCAGGAGCGGCGCCCAGGTTGTGATTCTCACGGCCGGCCAGACCTGGACCGGAGTCAACTTCGCGGCGGTGGGAGCGTAACCAACGCGGCTACGGCCACAGGACACCGGCCACCGGCCTTGGGACGTGTGGATTTTCGGCCGCGCCGCGGGAGTGCCCGGGAGTCCGCGCACATCTTCCCCAACGCCAAACCGAGTGTATGATTGCCATCATGCCCACGCCACACCTCTCCCGTCGCATCTTCCTCGCCGCCTCGGCCGCCTCGGCGGCCTCGACCCTCACCGGTTGCTCGACAAACGCGAAGGACAAACCCGTCGGTGCCAACGACGACATTCGTGTCGCCATCGTCGGCATGAACGGGCGCGGCAACTCGCTGCTCAAGGAATGCCGCGCCAACCAGGGCGTTCGCATCGCCGCCCTGTGCGATTGCGACTCGAACATCCTGGCCGATCGCAAGGCCAGGAGCGACAAGCTCGGTGAAAACGCCAGGACTTACACCGACATCCGCAAGCTGCTGGACGACAAGGAAATCGACGCCGTCGTGCTGACCATCCCCAACTACTGGCACGCCCTGGGCACCGTCTGGGCCTGCCAGGCCGGCAAGGATGTCTATGTCGAGAAACCCATCAGCTACAGCATCTGGGAAGGCCGGCAGATGATGGCGGCCGCGAAGAAGTATGGCCGGATGGTGCAGTCGGGAACGCAGCGCCGCTCGGACAAGGGGTTCTACGAACTGGTCGACTACATCCAATCGGGCAAGCTCGGCAAGGTGCAGTACGTCCGCACGCTCTGTTACCGCGACCGCAGCGGCATCGGCAAGGTCAGCGGGCCGCAGCCCATTCCCGCGTACATCAACTATGACCTGCACTGCGGCCCGGCGCCGTGCGGGCCGCTCATGCGGAAGAACCTGCACTATGACTGGCACTGGGTCTGGCCGACGGGCAACGGCGACATCGGCAACCAGGGGATTCACGAGATCGACCAGGCCCGCTGGATTCTCGGCTACCCGAAGCTGCCGCCGCGCGTGTTCTCGGTGGGCGGCCGGTTTCTCTGGAACGACGACGGCACCACGCCCAACAGTCAGATTTGCGTCTGGGGCTACGACATCCCCATCATCACCGAGGTGCGGAACCTCTACCGCACGGCCGGCGAAAAGGTCATGGATGCTTACAAGGGCACGCGCGTGGGCATCTACGTCCACTGCGAGGGCGGCTACTACACCGGCGGCGAAAACGGCGGCTGGTCCTACGACCACAAGGACAACAAGATCCGGCAGTTCGTGCAGGAAGGCGTGGCCCAACACACCAACAACTTCTTCCATGCCATGCGTACCCGCAAGCAGTCGGACATCACCGCGCCGTTGAGTGAATGCCACGTATCGAGTTCCCTCTGCCACATGGCCAACATCTCCCATCGCGTCGGCAAGCACATGGGCTCGAACCAGATCATGGAGATCATCAAAGGCGACAAGCTGGCGGCCGACACCTGGGCGGCCTACGAGCAGCATCTCAAGGCCAACAACGTCGATTTCGCCAAGGAGCCCCCGACCATGGGCGCGATGCTGACCCTGGATCCGACCACCGAGCGCTTCACCGGCGAATTGGCCGGCGCCGCCAACGCCCTGGTCAAGCGCGAATATCGCGCGCCGTATGTCATTCCAGACAACGTATGAACTGGCTCATCCTCAAATACACCGGCATCATCGCCGCCATGGTGGTGATGGTCTTCGTCGTTCGCGCCCGTCGCCGCCAATTCCACCTCTGGCTGAACACCACGGCCGACGACGAGGTCTGCGACCATCTTCGTCCCGCGCTGGATGAACTCCGCCGCCGCGGCCACGTCGTCGTCCGCGTCGGCATGCGCGCCCCCGACATGCCCCTGGAAATCCACCTCGAGCCGCCCTGGGATGCCGCCCAGCTCATGGCCGACCTGAAACTGCAACACCCGGTGTGTGTTTCCGAGCGTAAGGTGCTGTATTGCCAGAAGTGCTGGTGCGAGATCGGTGACTGAACAGACCGACCTGGCACACCAGACCCCTCGTGGCGCGGGCGTCCCGCCCGTGATTCCGGCCTTAGCCGCGAACCCCCCAACCGCCAAAGCCCACGAAGAAGGGCAGGCGCCCAACCGCGGATAACCCGGATATCCCTGATCAGAGCCTACGCCAGCTCCTTCTTCCACTTCGTGCCTCCGTGCCTTCGTGCCTCAGTCCCTTTGGTTGCGGCTCTGCCACGCTGTGCTATCCGCGGTTCTCTTTCCGGCAGGAGCAAGAGCCGACCTCACGCCACGCCGCAACGACGCCACGAGTGCGAACCCCGACACTTACTCGCCGGCCTTCTTTGGAGTGCGGCCGCACGAGGCCGCTTTGGATCGAATGCCAACTCGCACCCCCACGCAAGACCGCCATGGCAAACCAGACCCCTCGTGGCACGCGCGTCTCGCCCGTGATTCCGGCCTCAGCCGCGATCGCCCCACCCGCCAAAGCCCACGAAGAAGGGCAGGCGCCCAACCGCGGATACCCCGGATATCCCTGATCAGAGCCTACGCCAGCTCCTTCTTCCACTTCGTGCCTCCGTGCCTTCGTGCCTCAATCCCTTTGGTTGCGGCTCTGCCGCGCTGTGCTATCCGCGGTTCTCTTTCCGGCAGGAGCAAGAGCCGACCGCACGCAACGCCGCAACGACACCACGCGTGCCGACCCCGACACTCACTCGCCGGCCTTCTTTGGAGTGCGGCCGCACGAGGCCGCTTTGGATCGAATGCCAACTCGCACCCCCACGCAAGACCGCCATGGCAAACCAGACCCCTCGTGGCGCGGGCGTCTCGCCCGTGATTCCGGCCTCAGCCGCGAACCCCCCAACCGCCAAAGCCCACGAAGAAGGGCAGGCGCCCAACCGCGGATACCCCGGATATCCCTGATCGGAGCCTACGCCAGTTCCTTCTTCCACTTCGTGCCTCCGTGCCTTCGTGCCTCAATCCCTTTGGTTGCGGCTCTGCCACGCTGTGCTATCCGCGGTTCTCTTTCCGGGAGGAGCAAGAGCCGACCTCGCGCAACGCCGCAACGACGCTACGAGTGCGGACCCCGGGCACTTACTCGCCGTCCCGACTTCCCGGCGTTAATGTCCGGTGTCCCCTTTTTCCGGTCCCGGCGAACGCCACGACTGATACCGGAGCAACTCGACAGCGAGGTCAAGAACTTTGGGTTTGGCATTGTTGAGTTGGTGCCAGTACGCCACCTGCCGCTGCAACCACGCTCTCGCATGTTCCTCCTGCCGCTCTGGCGATTCGTCACCCACGCTGAGCGGGTAGTCCGCGGCTGCTGTCAACAGTGTGTCCATTTCCCGTGCGTAAAACGATCCCATTTCAAGTTCGGCGACAAACGCCACTAACTCGCTGACCAGCTTGGTCAATTCTTCCAAAGACTGCCCTTGGACATTCTCCAGAAAACTCATCCGTTTGAACAGCGGGAGAAACTGCGGTGACAAAATAGTCGGATCCTTGTGCTTGCGAAAAAGAGCAAGAAGCCGCGGGTCCGGGCGGGCGGTGGGATTGTGCTGATCGCTCAGGTGACAGTTGGGGCAGAGAGGCAACAGATTCAGCGGGTCCTGGTTCGAGGGGTCTTCGTCGATGTGATGAATCTGCGGGCGATCTGCGCCGCAGATGGCGCAGCGATGGTTGTATTCCTTGAGGACGTCGACGCCGGCCTTGCCGGGAGCAGTGCGTTTCTTCTTTTCGTTCTGTGCCATAAGGTGGCTCGTTCCCATGAACGCGGTTGAGGTCGTCACTGCATGCCGGCCAACTTCGCCAGCAACACAATATGCGCGCTCGTCTGATGCAACAGATGCGCGACGAACGCTTCATCGTTCTGGTACAGCGGCTGCGGTCCTTTGCCGTGTCCACCAAGTTTGTTCCGCACTGTGCCGGTTGACTTGAATATCTCGACATAGAACGGCGGGAAGAGATCCTTTTCGCGGCAAATGTCCAGAAGTCTCGCGACCGCGTCCTTCTCAAGATCGTACCTCCATCGCTTTTCGGCGCAAACGGTCTTCAACACCGTCTCAAAACACCTGCCACATGCCGTGTTGGCGTCGTCCAACCTGCCCTCCCGAAAAGCCCTGTGCGCCTCCAGCATTTCCTGATTGGCTATCTTCCACTTCGCGCCCGACAATAGCGTCATACACGGCACGATGACATCCACATGCATCTGCTCATTAGTCTTCTTGATTGCTTCGGGATACTCAATCTCAACCCTATGGGTAGTGACCCCGTGCCCATCCTCTTTAATCAACTCATCGCGTACGACGTAGGATGAGAACTCGTACCCGATTCCCTCCTCCCGAAGAATCTCGTTGACCACACTGACACCGTCTTGGCCGAGCCTGTATTGGGGCGACTGAAACAGCATCTCGAGAAAATCAACGGCGTCCATATCGTCGCCCGCGAAGAAGTGGTTCACCGCCCCACCAGTAGTATCACCCGGACGATGTCCAACTTTCGTCTTCACTGCGCCATACTCGCGCAAACATCGGCGGAGAACGTCCTCGAAGAGCACGCTGGGGTGTTCCACCTGTCCGCAAAGCTGCACGATCGAGTGAATGATTCGCGAGCGAGCACGCTCATTCAACTCATAGGTGAACGTGTCAACCGGCGGTTTTTGCCTCTTCGAGAAAATCTTCTTCAAAATACCCATATCGCACCTGCTATACGGCCCCTGCGCCCGTTGCCTCCGCATATTCCGCCGGCAACGTCTTCACGATCCGCACCGTCTCCACGCTCACCCGGATCACCTGGCCCACCAGCCGCACGATGTATTCCGGATCATCCTCGCGGTTGGGGTCGCTGGTGATCCCGCTGCGGGCGTCCGTGTACACCTGATACTGATCGATCACCCACTCCAGCGCCGAGCGGTTCCCCAGCCGGTAATCAAACGCCTCGGCCGGAATCCCCGCCAGCGTCAGGCTCTTGTTGACGGCCAGCCGGCTCTTGTCCTTCCCCAGCCGCATCTTGTCCTCCACCCGATACGACAGTGGCACCGCCGGCGTCTCGACAAACTCCAACTCCCACGGCTCAAGCTTCTCATAATCCAGATGCAGCCCGGCGAGTTCCTTCCCAGCCTTGGAAAACGCCCAGAACCCGCAAGTGCCGCCAGTGCCCTCACTGGCGGTCTTCGAGCCACCGCCAGTGAGGGCATTGGCGGCACTAAGCGGCGCAAACGGAATTCGCGGCAGTTCCCGCTTGAGATTGTCGGCGAATTTCTCCCGGTATCCGGGATGGTGTAGCATCCCGTAGACATAGTGGAAGATCGCCCACTTGTCGATCTTCTTGTCCTTGTAGTGGGTGCGGAACTCCTTCAACGCCCAGTCGGTGATGTTCTCTTTGCGGTTACTGCCATCTTCGTCGTAGGTGTAGAAGGGGAAGCACATTGTCCCAGCGCCGGCACCGACGAGATGTAGATCACACAGGCCAGCAACCGGAATGACCATGAAGGGCTTCTCGGAACCGAACGCAGTCAGGGCAATTGCCCGGTTTTCCGTTTCAACGCTGGCCGTCGGAAAGATCCTTCTTTGTCTGTATTGTTCCTCATTCCAAAAGTCATCAAAGTATAGCCATCGACGAGTGAATGGGCGATAGAGCGTCCGCCGAATGTGCTCTGCGCAAAATGCGGTTTCCTTGAATTCCGCCAGAGATTTCTTTACTTGTCGAGTCCATTTGATGGCGGCGTCGCCGATGTTGATGACTTCCTTCACGTCCGTGCCCGCGGGTCGACGTCGGAGCTTATCGACCGTTGTTAAATAACGGTCAATGAAGCCACGCGCGATCTGGGACAGTTGAGTTGCGTCGAACGAGTATGCGTGATCATCCCGATTCGTTACGACTCCCAAGGAATAAACGTCGAACAACGCTTCCATGCAGCCATCCGTTCCCTTTGCATCCTTATCTCCAAGCGGTAACAGACTTGAAAACGCCTCCTGTTCTTTGGTTTGGAACCATGAACCTTGGGCATCTGGCTTCAGAGATGCCCATTTCACACCAGCACAAGAGCCAACGCTGGCGAGCCACTGTAGTTTGTTCGCGCGTCGAAGCTCGAGCGGGATCGCGGCGTAGCGCACTGCTGCTGGTCCTGACGAGCGACGACGTACGGCGATGGTGATCCCGACGCCAACCTGAATACCGAAGACGTTGTAAGCTGTGCCCGAGAGCGTGGGATTCTGCCTGACGTTTCCTCTCATGTCCAAGTGGTAGATGGAGGTGAATTCATCAGGAAGAAGCCGCTGCAAACCGTCAGATGCGGTCTGATGCACAAAGCTGTTGTTGGTGACGTAGCAGACGATTCCGTCGCGGTCACCAAGGCGATCCGTTGCCCAGCGGAAGAAGCGAATGTAGGGATCGTACGACTTCGTCTTCCTGGCGGAACTCCTACGGACGTATGTATCCTTGATGCGAGTGTCAATAACGTCGTAGGAACGGTTCTTGTTGTCGTCATTCTCATTTGCCTGATTTGCGTTGTAGGGCGGATTACCGATGACCACCGTAATGGGCGACCTGCGCTGTCTGTCTACGCGTTCGCTGTTCTTGGCCGTCATGAATCCCAGTTGCGCCTGTGCATGCTCCGCCAAATCCAACGTATCCACAAAACAAAGCCCCTCAAACGACTCATACCGCCCCGTCTGCTCATAATACGCATGTTCAATATTCAACGCCGCGATGTAATACGGCAGCAGCATGACCTCATTGGCAAACAGCCGATGCTTGTAGACATCCGGCAATTCCTTCTTGGGCATGCGCCGAATCAGGTTGACGATGAAATTCCCCGTCCCCGTGCAGGGGTCGATGATGAACACCTCATCATCCCAGAGGTGCTTGCCGAATTCCTTCTCCAGCACCTCGGCCACGCTGGCACACATGAAATCCACGATCTCCTGGGGCGTGTAGACAATGCCCATGGTGTCGGCCAGCTTGACCGAATACCCCTGGAAGAACCGTTCGTAGACCGTGTTGAGAAAGTGCTGCTTGTCCGAGAAATCGGTCATCGTCCGGGCGGCCCGCTCGATGGCCACATAGAACCGGTCGAGTTCCTTGAGGTACGTGTTGCGGTCGAAGCTCTGGCTGGTCATCGCCTGCATGACCTTCTCCACCTCGGCCGCGATCACATTCCGCCGGACGAACTCCGGGTTGTCGAAAATCTCCCGAATCAGCCGCTCGGTGAGGATGTGCTGGATCAGCATCTCATCGACGGCCGCCTGCGATAGATTCGGATTGAGGCTGGTGCGGCAAAGCTCGAAGAAATCCGCGAACGCCTTCTTGAACGCGGGGTTTGTGCGGTGGCTCTCGTCGATCTTCTTGCCCAGCCCCACCGCCAAGTCCGGCACCCGCTCCTTGAACTCATTAATCGCCTGCTCGAATTCCTCAATCTCCGGCTCGGTGTAGCGGAAGAACTCAGTAATGAGTTCCGCCAGCTTGCCCGGATCCTTCATATCCACGGCCAGAACCCGCATCCCATGCTGATACAAAACGGCCGTCGCGTTGTCCTCGAAGATGATGTTCGACAGCGGATACCCCGCCTTGCGCTTCTTCTCGATCTCCGCCTCAAGATCATCATCCGTATCCTTGGCCTCCCAGAATCCGCGTACCAGGTTCATCGCATCCTTGAATGTCCCATCCGGCCGGATGGTCTTGCCGTTGACCTTCTTCTCCTGCTCGGCAATGAGCGTCCAGCCCGGTTCCTTCCCGGCACCCGCCAGCAGCGTGTGGAAGGCATGCCGCGTGCCCATTTCGAACATGACATTCTGATGCGCCAGTTCCTTCAGCTCGGCATAATACTGCTCAATGAGCTTTGGCAGTTTGGTCTTCGCGCTGGTGCGTGTGGGCGTATTCCCCATGCCCCGAATCCTACCACCCGTCTTCCTTCCCAACAACCGCGCCCTGATCCACCGTCTTCTCCGCGCGTCGGCGACGCTGCGCGAGATTATCCGCTCTTGGCGTTTGTCGGGCGTGCCCATCCGTCCGGGCAAAAGAAATGTGCCGGAGTACAATCAACGGGACAGATTGACCGCGGATACCGCGGATTTCACGGAATAATACAAGGGATTCAGGGTCCTGGTTCGATCCCTATCCGCGTCATCCGCGAAATCCGCGGTTATTCTCTTCTCCGATCCGCCAGTCACAACCCTCCCCGCGCGAATCCACAGCCAAATCCGCGGATGACTCCCGACCGCGACCATGATCCCCGCCCTCTCAGCAGGGCCGGCGTCCGCGCTGCCTTCCCGCCGCGTAACCAGCGGCCCAAACACGACTTGCAATCCGCCAGCCATGGCCAATGATAGCATTAAAACACCAATAAACCACAACTGACATCGCAGCTTGACAATCCTCTTCTCCCGTCTGGCACGCCATAACCCCCTGACTCCTCACGACTAACAACCCACTCCGCTCCCGCGCGCTGCGCGCAACGGTTGTGGTCCTAAAAATCCCCCCGATTTTTTTCGGCGTACCTGTCCAGCATCAAACCCGTTTTCCCGCTCCCGGCGCTGCGCGCCAACCCCGCCGGG
>JBEKVL010000014.1:0-20446 GCA_049514055.1 Tepidisphaeraceae bacterium
ATGGTCCGGGGCGGGCAGGTATCGTCCATCAACCCAATCGAAACGGTGACGGGACAGTGGATGCGGGGAGCCAGATTCATGACGTCCACATAGCTCAAGATCGTCTGGAGCTTCTCCAGGCTCAAGTCCTTCCGCTCATTCAACATCTTCGGGTAGTTCCGGGGCGCCCAGGGCGCAGTGACGGCGTAGTCGGGCCAGTCGCAGAGCCAAGGCACGGCGGCGGAGCAGGCCGCGATTCGCGGGTCCAGCGCCGCCCCCGCGAGACTCAAGCCTCCGCCCTGACTCCCGCCCTCGATGCCAATCCGCTCGGGGTCCACCTCGGGCCGTGAACAAAGCAAGTCAACAGCCCGCACGATGTCGAGATACGCGCCGACGTAGATGTAGTCGGCGGGGTTCTTGGCCAGGTTGAGAAACATGTATTCGCACCCCTTCGGGTCAATGTCCTCCTTGCTGTCCCCCTGGCCGCGGATGCTCAGCGCCATGGTCACCGTCTGGTCCCGCGAGGTGGAAGGGCGGATGGTCTCCGCCCCGCCATATCCGGCGACGCTGACGAGTCCAGGCCAAGGTCCCTTCCCTTTTGGGATGGTGAGCCAGCCGTTAACCCTGACGCCGCCATAGCTGCGCATGCGGGCGCGGTAGGCATCCACCTTGACGGTGGAGCGTCCCGGCACGGGTTCAACTGAGAATTCAGGCTTGACGCTGGCCAGATCCTTGAGCCGCGCCTCCCAGAAGGAATCGAAGTCCACCGGTCGGGCGGCCGGCCCCTGGATATTCCGGACGTCATAGCCCGGCACCAGTTTGCCCCGAACTTGGTGCCCTTCTCCGAACTTCACAATGGCCGTGACGGGATAGAAGCCCGGACCCCTAGGCCGGTAGGTGAAGTTGCGGGTGACGGCCTGCCCGCCGGGGAGGACGAACGGTTCCGCCGGGGCATGCGCCAGAACGCGCCGCTGTTCGCAGAGATCCGTGGTCCATTCGCACTCGAGCGTGCCTTCAATCTGCCAGGCGGAACTGTTGGTCAACCGGAGAGTCACCTCGATGTCCTTGCCGGCCTGGAACACACCGTCCGGCAGCACGGGTTCGAGGGTGGCGTGGAGCGCATCCCGTGTCGAGGCAGGGCGCGTCTGGTCCGGACTTGGAATGGTTCCTGCCTCGCGCACATTGGGTGGCGGCACTTTGGCGGGCAGCGGGGCGAAGTCAGCGGCGGTGACACGCATCCCAAGCGTGTAGACCGCCGTTCGAGCCGTGATGAAAAGTGTGTGCCCATCCTTACCAGCAAAGCAGAGGTTCGTGGGCTCCTCGGGAACCGCGATCGTTTCACGGTGCTTGCCGGCCGAGTCGTATACGACGATGCCCTTCTCGGCCATGTAGACGTTGCCTTCGCTGTCGAGCTTCATCCCATCCGCGCCGACAGGGGCGAGCCGGCGCTTGTGCGATAGAGTTCCGTCGGCCTCGATGTCGTAGAGGAAGACTTGTTTCGCACCGTGGTCGCTGACATACAGACGTTTGCCATCAGGCGTGCCGGCCAGACCGTTCGGCCGGACCATATCGTCGATCACGCGGACCACCCGTTTGCGATTGGGGCTCACGTAATAAACATGCTCGCCGCCCTGTGTATTTTCACCTCGCCCATAGATTGGATCGGAAAAGTACACGCCGCCCTGCGGATCGATCCACAGGTCATTCGGCTGGTTGAACCGTTTCCCGTTGTAACTGTCGGCCACGATGCTGACTTTGCCCAGTGGATCGATCAAGACGACTCGGCCGCGAGCGCCTTCACAGGCCAGCAGATTGCCCGCCTTGTCCAAGGCAAGCCCGTTCGTATTGCCAGTATCCTCGCGCCATGTTTCGACGTTGCCGTCCGCCGACCACCGGTAAGTGCGACTGGCGCGCACATCGGAGAAATACACATTACCTTTCACATCGGCAGCCGGACCCTCGGCAAAATCGAAACGACCCTCGATCTTCGTAAGCTTGGCGCCGGGAGCCACCACACTGGGTCGATCCTCCGCGGCCGCGATGGCAGATGCCAGGGCGATGACGAAGACCAGGATTGCCAATTGTCGCTGCTTGGAATTGCTCACGACGTTTCTCCTTCTTCTACGGATTCTGTCCCTCGGGGCGATTCTGATCGCCACCCCGCCGGCCGCCACCCGGACCACCCTGACCGCCTCCGCCCTGACCATTGGGGCGCGGCGGACGAGACTCATCCAATGTCTTCCGTTGTTCCGGAGTGAGAATCTTGTCGAGCTTCGCCTTGGCCTCCTTCTGCAATTCAGCGATCTGGTTCGACTGGTCTTCGGTGAGGTTCATCTTCTCCATGGCATCGCGCGGGATCATATTCAGACTGCCCCCGCCGCCGGGACCACCTGGGCCGCCACCACCCGGCCCACGCTGGCGGGCGTATTGTGCGGGTACGGGCGTCGGGTTGATTGGCGGCCTCCCTTCGGCGTCCACCGGAAGGACCGGCCGGAAGCCGAAGGCATAATACGGATGGTTTGGATCCTGCGGGCCGCGGTAGTACGACGGTACGTGATTGGAAATCCGGGAACGCATGAAGTCGCCGTTGAACCAACATCCACCGCGCATCGAGCGGTACGGCTTTCCGTCAGGCAGCAGGCTGCCTTGGGCAGGACCGACGGGGTTGTCGGTTGGGCTGAAGGAGTAGTAGTCGTGGGTGTACCAGTCATTGCACCATTGCCAGACATTGCCGGCCATGTCGTAAAGACCAAAGCCGTTGACGCTGCTGGCCGTTTGGTATGTTTCCCGTGCTCCCGGCCAGCCAAAGTCAGCTTTGCGGTGTAGTTTTCCGTTGAAAAACCCAACCGGTGTCGTCCACGGTAACGGACCTGTGCGAAACGGGTTGTCGGATTGGGGCACATTGGCTTTGGCCGGGTCAGAGTCGTTACCCCAGGGGTAATTGCAATACGGGTTCTGCTTGCCGCCGCGCGCCGCATATTCCCATTCAGCCTCGGTGGGCAGCCGGAATCCGCTCTTGTTGAAATCGCAGTCCCATGTGCTGGTGTTGTAGCACTTGGGCAGGCCCTTCTCTCCGCTGAGCCAGTTGCAGTAGACGGCGGCCCCTTCCCAGCGCACGCAGACCATCGGATGGTCTTCCTTCTTGTCGAGGACTGAGAATTGTTGACCATCCCAGCCGACGCGGCTGTATTCGATGGATTGCCGCGTATCGCAGAGCAGGTCATTTCCGCCCACGAGGTACACGCCACCCTTCCTCACCTCAATTGTTTTCTGCGCCAGCGCCGAATTCAGGAAATCGCAGTACTGCTTGGTCGTGACGTCATTGATGCCAATGTAGAACGCGTCCAGGCGGACCAGGTGAATCGGCACTTCATGGCTCTCGTGTTTCTCATCGCGGTAGCCGAAGTGGTCTCCCATCTCGAACTTGCCCGCGGGGATAAGAGCCAGGCCAGTCGCGGGAGGTCCGCCCGACCCTGTGGCTTTGTCCTTCAATTCAGCCCCATGGGCCAGCGGCACCATTTGCATTCCACCCAGAATCAACACTACAAGGAGTAAAGAGGGTGTTTGGAGATTACGTTTCATGATGTTCCTTTCAGGGAAGTTTCCAGCTTCGCATGACCTGCCGATTCGACCGCTGCGGCGTGTCATTCCCTTGCGAGACCGACCGCACGTACTCCACACTGATTCCCTTGGGCGAAACCATCACGCGTATGTGGCCGGTCCCGCCGGTGATGTCGCCTTGCTTGTAGCCGTACTCCTCGGCCGTGCGAACCCCGTCGCCTCCGAGATGGCCGGGTTGCGGCACTTCCTGGTAGACGATGCCGTCGAGATCCTGTTTGGCGTAAAAGTGGTCGTGGCCGTGGAACACGATGTTGACACGATTCTGCTTGAGCAGTTGATGGATCGGCGCGGGCCAGTCGGGACGGTTTTGCTTGAAGCCATCGGTGCCATCGGCGTTCTTGCCGCCCCATTCAAACAACGGCGCGGCTTCCGACCCCCCGCGACACTGCTCGTCCGCACCGCCAACGAGGTGGTGGATGAAGACGAACTTG
This sequence comes from Tepidisphaeraceae bacterium, assembly GCA_049514055.1. Lineage (GTDB taxonomy): Bacteria > Planctomycetota > Phycisphaerae > Tepidisphaerales > Tepidisphaeraceae > JANYKD01. The sequence continues at coordinate 4,032 of JBEKVL010000014.1, forward strand.
AACTTCGCCTTGCTTGCTTCGAGGGTACGCTTGAGCCACTGATACTGATCCACGCCCAGCGAGCGTTTCCAGTTGTCCCCCTTGCCACGCTGCTTCTGCGTGAACCAGAACGGATCCAGCACGATGAACGATGCATCGCCCCATTCCCAGGCATAGTAATCCTGCAACAGCCCGGCCTCCGGATGCTTCGTCGCGTCGCCAGTATAGAAACCGTCGGGACCGGGATTGGCGAAATACTTCTTCCGCATCGTGTTGGACCAGACGGCCAGGCTGTCGGCATCACTCCCCCGGCCGCGCGGGCTTTCGCCATCGTGGTTGCCCAGCACGAGGAACAGCGGTGCGGACTGGCAGAGTTGCCCGAAGTAGTAACGCTGGGCGATATATTGCTTCAGGGCGGCCGCGCGATTCAGGTGTTTCTCGGTCATGAAGGTGTCGCCGAGATCGATGTGAAAATCCGGCGTATCGGCCAGCGCGTTGGCCAATGTCCGCTGGTAGGTGGCGGGTTCGGTGTTCTGGTCCAGATGCGAATCGGCCGTGATGGTGAAGGTGAAGGCGCTGCCCGGCGGGCGGGCCGTGCGAAATGAGAATTCGCCGCTTTTTGTCCTTGTCAATTGAAGCTGGTAGAAGTAGGTGGCGTTCGCTTGCAGCGGTGACAGCACAATCTCGACCGGTTCACCCTTTTTGAATGCCCGGTTGGGCGTTTTCGAGGTGAGTTTGCCCGGCTGCATCCCGTAAGCGATACAGCCGTCGGCGTCTTCGTAGGACAGAACGCTCACCGTGACCGAACTCGCCGTCGGCCGGCCCAGGACCAGATCAAACGGGTGTGCCGGGACATCGTTGCATTTGGAAGTCTGGATCGGCTGCTTCGATCCGCTGCCGATGGGAACGAGTAACTCGTCGGCCGCCTGGGCCACAAGCCCCATGCTTATCAGAACCAAAACAAACCAGCGTATCATGGCTGCGCCTTTCGCGGCCCGCCGCGCTTGAGTTCGGTTGGCTTGGTGGGATCGTAATTCGGATTGGGTTTGGGCATCTGGGCATTCACGGCCAGCAGGTAATCCGTCAGCCGCTGATTCAGCTCCCTAGCCTTGTCCGGCATTTCCTGGGCCAGGTCTCGCCGCTCGCCGGGGTCTTTGGCGATATTGAACAGCCGCAGCCCGCCGGTCTCATAGATGCGGATCAGCTTGAAATCGCCCAAGAAGATCGCCGATGCCGGGCCGATGGCATCCTTGTCGTAGTGCGGGAAATGGACGACGAACTCCTCGCGCGGGCGCTTCACTGTCCCCGTGCCCGCGTTGGTGAGAACGGCAACGAAGCTGCCGCCTTCAACACCCTTGGGCAGAGGCTCAGCGACATGCGCTAATTCTGCGATCGTGGGTAAGAGATCGACATCGATCGCCCGCACATGGGAACAACTTCCCGCCTTGATGCCCGGCCCACTTATGATGAATGGCACCCGCAACCCGCCTTCGGACACCGTGCCTTTGCCGCCGGTCAGCGGTGGATTCATGCCGGGCGTGCCGTGATCGGTCGTGAATATGACATAGGTATTGCTGGTGATACCCAGTTCGCCCAGTTTCTTCAGCAGCATCCCGAAGGCGATGTCCAGATCCCAATCCGCCGCCGCCTCGGCCATTTCCCGGTCGTTCAGATTCCCACCCCAACTCTTCACGGCGGCCAGCGCTTCGGGGCTTGCATCGCCTCCCTGGCGCGACGCATAGTGCGACAACTGCACATAGAACGGTTTCCCGGCCTTGGCCTGCCGCGTCATGAAATCCATCCCACGTTCGGTCATGCCGTAGAGCTGCTTCGGGTGTGGGTTGGCGACATTGTCCGGGCCGCCGTTGCTGGTAGCCCCGTCGCTTTCGTCAAAGCCGTGCTGGGCAGGGCTTACCCGGCCGACATGCCATTTGCCAAAGTGCGCCGTCGCGTAACCGGCCCGACGCAGCACGTCCGCGATGGTCGTCTCGCCGGCCGGCAGTTCCATCGACGCCAGTGGCGGAATCACGCGCCCGTTTGTGTCGGTGCCGCTGTCCTTCTTGCCATCGCCGATGAAAGTCATGTGCAGTTGCGCCGGGCTTTTACCCGTGAAGATGGCCGCGCGCGAAGGCGTGCAGCGCGGCGAGGCCGCGTAGAAGTCCGCAAAGCGCATCCCGGCCGCCGCGAGCTTCTCCAGGTTTGGCGTGCGGACATAGGCGCTCTTCGACCCTGCAACAGTGTCGTCCATCTGCACGGAGGTGCTGCTCCAGCCGTGCCCCTCGCCAAGGATGACGACGAAGTTCGGCCGCTGCGGCGTGGCGGCGAAGAGCGTTGTGCTCTGGAGCACCGCAACAACAAAACTCAATAATGACAATCGTCTTCTCATATTTGCATCCTATTGCTGCGGCGCCGCTCCCGGGGCTTATCGGCCGCCACCTTGACCTGCCTGTCGAGCTTCGTCCAGTGCCTTCCGCTGCTCTGATGACAGAATCTTATCAAGTTTGGCTTTGGCTTCCTGCTCCAGTTCCGCGACCTGTTTCAGTTGCTCCTCACTCAAGTTCATTCGTTCCGCCGCAGGACGGGGAATCACGCGAAAACCGCCGCCCTGGCCGCGACGGTCATTGGCATCGCCCCCGGCCGCTGGGCGTTCACCCTCCGGACGCCGCCTGGGCTGGGCATCCAGACCCTGCGCAGCGCGTTCGGTAATCGTGCCTTTGGGCGTCAGTTCACGGCCTTTGAGCGCGGGGTGATCGGCCGCAAGACGGTAGGCGCGGAACACGGAATTGGTCATCGGCAAGACATCGCCGAGCACTTTCACCGCGCCGTCACGCGTGACGGGGTTGATGTATTCCCAGACCAGTTCACCCGCGACCGTCACCTCGAAGAAATGCCCTTCGGTATCCGAGCAGATGAACGTGCTGCCATTGGGCAATCGCTGGGCGCTGCAGCCAATGTGGCTGAAGAAACCGTGGCTGTTGACGGATCGATAGCTCCAGACAATCTGTTTCGAGATCTGGCGAGGCTGGTTGTGGGTGTCGTGGTCGTAGGTTTCGCGGCGGTAGCCGGCATCGGGCGGATTGACATACTTGCCCGTATCGCGACCGCTCGCATCGAGAAACGGGTTGATCTCCAGCGCCGAGGATTGCGGCGTGCGCTGGTAGAGATACTGACTGTTGTTGAGGACCATGAGATGGCCTGCGCCGGGCAAGCCGGGCTTGATCCAATGGACATCGTGCGCGCCGCCCATCTGCTTGTGGCCGGAAGTGGCGTTGTCCCAGTTCTCCAGCACGCGCGGCGGATCGCCCTGGGCGTAGCGGGCCGGGTCGCCAAAGCGATAGAGGAAATCTCCCGCCGGGCTGGCGGCCTTGGCGATACTTGCCTTCGCATCGCCAGCGACGAACGTGCCATCATGGTCAACGACATAGAGCTCGCCCTGCACGGAGTTGATGACCATGTGACCCAGTTCGGCGTTGTAGTCCATCGAGTTGCAGTGGAGCCAGTCGCGCTTGAGCGGCCGGCCGGGCATGTTGATGTTGATCCGCCCGGGATGGTTGGCGACGGTCTTGCTCTGACCGACGTAATTGGGCTTGGTCGGGTCCACATCCTGAACGACATGGTCGAAGAAGCACCATTCCCATACCACGTTGCCCTGCATGTCCACTTCCACAACCGCGTCCATCTGTCCACCCTGATACGGACCTTTGCGTGGGTCGGCGCCGGCGGCAATGGCTTGCTCGTGGGTGATCGATTTGTTGGCGATGTAGAGCGTGGTGGGGACATTGAGCTTCTTGTTGAAGATGCGCACCCAGTCGTGGTGTGGTGCGTAGCCCTCCCGTTTTTCGACATACTCCCAAACGACCTTGCCGTCCCAATCCACCTCCTTGAAGCCCTGAAATCCGCTGGAATCATCTTTGCCGGCATCGACGATGTTGCCGTTATCGAGCAGGTGCGGATTGGTGCCGATGGGCCAGAGGTGAACCACCCGGCCTTCCATGTCCAGCAGATAGGTCCGGCCACCGACACCGAAAAGCGTATAGCCGTTGAAGGCTTTCTCCTTGTTGCAGAGCAGCAGTTCGGTCGGGCCTTGCAGTCGCTCGTAGGCGAACGCCGACGTGGTGAGAAGAACGAGGAGAGGTAATGTGCATTTCATCATAGTTCACCCGGCATGTGGGCCGAAGAAATCGGAAAGTCATCGGTGCGGAATACTCCCATCCGCAGATCCGCTGAAAAATAATCACTCACCACCCAGGACGCATTCTTCGTCGCTTCCCGCTCCAATTTCTCGCAGACACCATTGCATCAATCGTTGCTCGCGGGTGGTTGCCGCGCTTCGCGCCGCCTCGGCTACTTGTTCTCTGGCCGGAGCGGCGGCCGTGCCCATGTATCCCAGCGCCACCGCGGCCCGCTCGCGGCTCACGGCGTCGGTGTCGGCCAGATGCGGTACGAGGATCGGGAGAACGTCTTCTACGCCGCAAGCGAGGATCTCGTATCCCCAAAGGGGAACGTCGCCCGCAGTATCCTCCATGATCTTCTTCGCCAGGACGATTGCTGTGGGGCGGAGACGATCCCCCAGCTCGCGGACAATGGCTTGGTAGATGAACGTGCCGGCAGGCGCATCACCGCGACCACCCTGGAATCCACCGAGCCAGGGAAGGGTCTTGTCAGAGGCGATGGCCCATTGGGTAGCCGCGGGGATCGTGCGATTCAGCTTGATCCTGGTGCCGCGGATAGCGGGCAGCGCATCACCGGCGACCGGACCCAGAAGCGAGAGGTAGATCAGCATGTTGTAACCCTCGACTTCCGTGGCCGTGGGAAGCGCGTGGATCATAAACTCGACAGCGGGGTGCGCATCAGGCCCGCCAATCTGAGCCATAGCGCGAACCGCGGCCCAGCGAATCGCCGCCTGTTCGGAGGTGAGCATCCGCGTTAGACGCGGCAAAGCCTCTTTGGCCGGAGAACCGATGCGGCCCAGGGCATCGGCGGCATCGATCGCGTATGCGGGGTCATCCAGCAGCGGGATGACCGCAGCGGTGGCATCGCGGGCGGCGGTGCCGAGCAATGCAATGGCCTGGATCGACGCCACCTGTGTGGAGACGTCGGTGTTCTTGAGCAGGGTGCCGAGTCGGGCGGCCAGCGGCGCTGCGGCCGGCCCGGCAAAGCCGACGGCCTGAATCGCTGCGCGGCGAAGCTGGAAATCAGAACTGTTCAAGGCTTGTGACAGCAGGGCCAGTGCCCGCGTGCGGTCGGCGGCCCTGGGGGCGACGCGCAGGACGGCCGCGGCGGCCGAGACGCGGACGCGCGGGGCGGAATCGGCAAGACATTCGACCAGCGACGCAGCAGCGGCGCGGGCCTTGGAGCCGAGCGTGCGAATGTCGTTCACCGCTTCGGCACGAACGGTCGCATCGGAGGATTTGAGTTTCTCGATCAGCGCGGGAAGTTCATCTTCATCGACGGGACCGGGGCCAATGGAATAGGCCGGGTTCGCTGCCGCTGACGCGACGTCCTGGGGCATCTTGAGATTGGCCCGGAGGCGCTGGACACGCACACAACCGGGAAGATTCTGACGGTTCAAGGCGAGGTCGAAACTGGGGCCTTGATTGTCGGTGTCGAAGGCGACGACGGTGATAACTGCGTCGTGGCCGGCCAGCATGGCGTCGATTGCGTCAGTCAGTCTGGAGATGCTGCCGTAAAATGCCAGGGGCAGATCGGGCCGATCGGCGCCGAGCTTGGCGAAGCCTCCACTCCCTCCGCCACTGACCTGATACCATCCGGGTCCACTACAGACCAGGGCAGAGTCGCCCGCCGTGAAAAGTATGGCGCGGGCCCCTGGCGAAGCCCACTGGGCAATCTGCCGCGGGATGATCGTGCTGTCGGTGGGCGCAATATCCTGCCGGATGATGTCCGTCGGAAGCTGGCCCTTGAGCGACCGGACTGGCTTGAGGATGACCACATGTTTGTCGGCGCTGAATTTGGCAACCTCCACGATGGTGATCGTCTGCGATGAATTGATGATGCTGGCGAGCGTAGGCGCCCGGTCAATGTAAGCGTGGGAGGACGGAGCCGGGATGAGAGCCAACGCATTGAGCAAGAGCAAGACGGCACTGTAGTACGCACAAGGCCAAGGGCGATGGACCTGACTATCCGGACGCAGCATGAGATTCTCCTGCAGGACGATCAGTCAAGGTAGCGGAGGCTCACAAGCACGGCCTCCTGGTCGGGAATCAGCAGCAACAGCAGATCCTTCTGTGCGGCATCGAGTTCACACTGCGCTTTCTTGCGGACCATGCGGAATGCGGTGAGCCGCTCCCGAATCTCATCCGGCGTGCTCTGCTCGTTGCCGATGGCAACTTGCAATGCATGGAGGGCTTCCGCAACGACGTTGCTCCGTCCCGGATTACCGCCTGGGCCACCGGGGCGACGGCGACCGCCTGCACCGGGGCCACCCTGATCATCCTGACCACCCTGACCGCCGCGACGGCCGCCGGAGAGACCACCTACGGGTCCTAAGAAAGGGTCATTGCTGGCGTGGCCGCCGTCGCCAGGTCCGCCAACTCCACGTCCGCCGGGTGGTTCGTCCCGGCCATCAGGACCGTTCATGCCTACCCTGGCAGGCTGATCGCTTTCGACCGCCTGACGCAACGCTATCACCTTCCGCAGCTTCGGCCCGATGACTTTCCATTGCTCGTTGCTGGCGCCAATCTGCATCCTGACCTCGCCAAGTCCATCCCCTCCCTGGTCAAACGGATGGCCTCCAGGGCCAGCCGGACCACCGCCCTGCGCCAATGCGCCCAATGACAACACGCCAAACAGCACCGTTGTAAGCAGTTGTCCTTTTCGCATCGGTGTGTTCCTTCCGATCAACCTCAAATCAGAACGTAGGAGGCGGACGCTCTTGTGGCCTTGCTCAGCGTACGCCGAACAAGAAGTCCGTGTTCCCGGTATTCGGTATGTCGATCGGGTCTGAATACAGGAACGGTCCCTTGGCATCCGAGGGGTTGGAAGTACGCATTTTGGCCAGCTTTTCCCTCTGTGCCGCGGTCAGCGTTTTGCCGACTTTGGCGAAGGCCGTGGCGTAGAAGTAGGACATCTCGCCGTCCAACTCGCCGTATCGTTTCGACAGGGTCAGCACCTTTTCCTTGTCGGCCGATTCACTCTTCTGGAAACGCCGTAGTTCGATCGAGATCGTCCGTCGGGTCTTCACGATCTCGGCCAAGTCCTTGCGCTGCAGATCAACCAGATCCGTGATGAGCTTCCGTTGGGTGACCGTCAGCGTGGCCAGAAAGTCCTGGCCGCTATCGCCGGTGAGTGAAGTGCTGATCGAGTAATCCTGCTTGCCCATGGCCGGGGCGGTCTTCATACCGAAGCCGCCGAAATACATCCCGTGGCGCTCGGGGCAGAAGTAAGTGTCAGCCTCCACGGAGCCGGCGTACCAGGCGAACATCTCGCTGGCGTAGGTCATCACCGCCACATCGACTTCGTGCGACAGGCTCCTCCTATCCAGTTGCTCCGGCACTTCCGGCCAGGTCCGGGAATCGCCGAACTTCAGCTTGGTCAGGCTGGCCTTCTGCTGGGCATTCAAGCTGCGGATGATACCGCCCATGACCTTCGCCCGTTCAAACGCCAGCACGCCGTCCATCACATACAATTCGGCTGAGTATTTCACCACCGCAGTTTTGTCCAGCCCCTTGCTGCCGGCGGGAATGTCTCCCTCCAGGTTTTGCCGGAACGCCTTGATGAGCGGCAGCCGCTTCTCGGCAAACCGCCGGATGTCGCTTTCCTGTGCCTTGCCCAGGGCCACGAGCTGCGACTTCTGCTCGTCGTTCAGGACCGCCAGCATGTTGTCGGCGATCCGCGTCAGGAACGACGTATTGTGACCTCCCTCCTTGGCGTCGATGTCGCGCATGTACTGGAAGCCAAAGTAATCGGAGACCTTTCCGGGCGGCAGGAAGGTGTCGCTGGCGAAGTCACCGGTCAGGAAGGCCAGCCCGTCAAAGGCGATGGTGTGGAGCTGCGCCTGATCGGAGACCGCCTGCTCGATCGAATAGCGTTGCGCGTTGTCGCGGGGTTCCGGACCTCGCTGTGGGCGATCTTGGGGCGGCCGATCTCGGGGCGGCGAGTTTTGCGGAGGAAGATTCTGCGCCATCGCGTCAGACACACACAAGATGGCGACCAATGTGCTGACAAGTAGTGTAGTTCTCATGGTTCACCTCCTGATTGGGGTTCGATCTTCTCGGATCCACATGTCGCAGTGCCTCACTGATCCCGAGGCGGACGATCCTGGCGGCCTCCTTGGCCGGGCCGGTCGCGATTGTCCCGTGGCTGCTCGCTGCAGTTGTTCAGGCCCGTCTTGCCTTTCTCAGAAGCCGGCAGTTCGATGACACCCTTGGACGTCAGGTCGCGGCCAGCCAGCCCGGAATACTCGGGCGAATAACGGCGGACCTTGAAGACAGCATTCCACAGGTGGCCGCGCATATCTTTCCCGGGAACCTCACCCTGTGCGAGAATCCCGCCACGCACCATCGGGTTGACGTACTGCCAGACGGCTTCGCCGGCCGGTGTGATTTCAAACAGGTTACCGATGACGCCTGCGCAAATGAGCGTGTTGCCGTTGGGCAGGCGATGGGCGCCGGAGATTTCCGCGGAAAAGAAGTCTGTGCGGTTCTTCGCTTCATAGTGCCAGACCGGCTTGTCCGGCCCATACGCCTTGCCGTCCGCAAGCGTGTACCGGCCATCGGCATCCGTCGGCGGCACGATTTCCTCGATGCTGGACCAGCCGCGGTCGTAGCCATTGTTAAAGATGGTGATGTGGCCCGCGCCGGGATATCCTTCGGGAATCCACTCGGCATCGTGTTGCTGAATCAATTGCTTGTCACGGATGGTGCCGCGCTGGTAGGCGGCGGGGTTCCCCCAGCGATAGATGAGGTCGCCGCCTTTGCCGTGCTTGCCACCAGTGTGGCCGGCGACTTCCTTCGAGGTTGTGCTGTGGTCGAGAACCCAGATCTCGTTGCAGCCGCGAACCGTGAGCATGATCTGGTCGAGCTTCGCGTTGTAAGCAATCGAGTTCATGTGGTTCCAGAACGCAGGAGAGGCCCGACCGTTGCAGTGGACATCCACCAACTCCTGGTGAGCGGCGACATCGCCGTAATTGGCTTTGGTGCGGTCAAAATTCTGGATCAGGTGGTCCCACACATGCCATTCCCAGACGATCCGGCCACCCTTGGGCAAAATGGGCTCAATCTCCACAACAGCGTCGGGCACCAGCGAGTCATCTCGAAGTTGCCTGCGGTCAAAACCAGCCGCAACGGCCTGCTCAATGGTCTTGCGCTCGACCATCAGAGCGAGCACATGGCCGTTGGGCAGAGGTGCAATGTCATGATGCAACTGGTAGTTGCGAGTGGCGTGCTCAAACTCCCAGACCAATTTGCCATCCCAGTCGTACTCCTCGATGCGGCCGCCTTCTCCACCTCCCGTGCCACCCTGCACCCGGAGCATACCCGCGCGCAGAAGGTGGCCATTGGGCAGAAGATGAGCAGATTGTCCCGGCTCGAAATTACTCTTCCACTGATGTACCGCACGGCCCTGGTTGTCCATGAGGTAAGTGACCGTGTTGTGCTTCGGCGCGAACAGTGTGTAACCGTTGTATGCCTTGGATGTGTTGAGGAACAGACCGACGGTCTGGCCGGGATTGGGTGAAATCGGCAGCTTGTTCTCCGGCATGGTCGCACCGCGACCGCCACCGCCACCACCATCGTTTCTGCCTTGTCCCTGGCTGTCGGGACGGGGCGGGCGGTCGTCGTTGCCACCAGGCGGAGGCGGTGGGCCATCACCACCCGGCCCATCCTGCGGTGGACGTGATGGCCGGGACTGATCCAGTTGTTTCAACTGCTCGGGCGTGAGGATCTTGCCCAGTTTGGTTCGCGCTTCGGTTTCCAGATCGTCAATCTGCTGGCGCTGCTGCTCCGTAAGATTCAGCAACTCCTCGACTGACCGCGGGAGCAGCCGAGGTCCGCCAGGATTGCTCTGGCCACCGCCGGCCTGTCCGCCTTGTCCATCCGCTCGTTGCGCCGGCGGGTCAGGTGGGCGATTGTCCCCTTGCTCTGTGGCGCCATCAGGCCGCGTGTACACCACCTTCAATTCCGCCGCGGCCAGGATGCGGTCCTTCATAGCCGCCAGCAACACACCGCGGTTGACCTGAGCCGGACGCACAGTGATTTGCGGTTCCGCCGACAAAGCGTATACCGTATAGATGTAAGTCTTCGCACCCGGTCCTTTGGAATGCGGCGGGGCATATTCCGTTCGTTCGTTCACGCTGTTGTTGCCCAGTGTCCCGACCGCCTTCACATTCTTCGGAAGGCTCTGCACATTCGCCGGGATGTTGTAGAGTGTCCAGTACCACTTGGTAATTCCCTGGGGATCAATGTGGTGCATGATGAGCGCGTAGCTCTTGGTCCCTGCCGGTGCTCCGCTCCATTCCAACGGCAATGTCGCACTGCTGCCGTCGCCGGTGTAATCCTTGGGCAGCATCCCGCCATCGGCCACTTCCGGACTGCTGAGCACGAATCCTGTCTTGCGCTCGACTGTGTTCTCGCCACAGGCGCACAAGCCAAACCACAGAACACCGACCAACAGGAATCCCAGGTATTTCATCACCAGTCTCCACAAGTTCGACTGCGCCCGGGCGCCAACGAGGCACCCACCAATGTACTGAACGCCAAAAGTGTATTGGAGTCCACAGAAAATCTGGAAATGTCGGCCGAGTTCCGATGATCTTCCTGGCGATGGTCTCCCCGGCGATGCTACCGGCAATCTGAAAATACCTGTAGAATTTGTGCCAAGTTCCGCGTTTACATCTACATGACAGTGAGAAATGCCCTTGGAGAAACAACCCGACACGTTGCATAATCGCCTGCGGAATGCCGACACGACAGCGTTGGCCGAGGCCTTCGCGCAGCATCGTCAGCGGCTGTGGCGGATCGTCAACTTTCGGCTGAACCGGCAAATGGCCGGGCGAATCGATCCCGATGACGTTCTTCAGGAGGCATATCTCGTAACCGCTGGCCGTATCAAGCATTACGGCACAGGCGGATTCACGTCTCCGTTCCTTTGGCTGAGGCTTATGGTGCAGCAAACACTCATGGATGTTCATCGTCGCCACATGGCCACCCAGGGGCGAGACGCCGGCCGGGAAGTGCCGATCTTCGGGCAGTACCCGCAGGCCACGTCGGCCTCGCTGGCGATTCACCTGGTCGGCGACTGGACCAGCCCCAGTCAGGCCGCTGTTCGGGGTGAATTGTTGGACCAGGTTCAGGCGGCCATCGCGACGATGGATTCGATGGACCAGGAGATCCTGGCCCTGCGGCACTTTGAGGAACTGACCAACACCGAAGTGGCTGAGACCTTGGGCATCGAGATCAAGGCGGCCAGTATGCGTTACATCCGGGCGCTGCAAAGGCTGAAGGAAGTCCTTGCGGCCTTCCCGGGAATCATGGAGGCGATGCAGAATGGGTGAGGCTGACACAGAGCGAGATCCGCTGGAGATGCTGGCGGAGGAGTTCATGGAACGACAGCGACGCGGTGAGTCGCCATCGGTGGAGGAGTACGCCTCGTCTCACCCGGACCTTGCCGAGGAGATCCGCAAACTCTTTCCAGCGGTTGCGGCCATGGAACGGCTTAAGGCCCGCAGTGAGCGTTCTTCGGAAGGCCTGGCGTCGCTGGGGCCGATTAAGTTGGAGCGGCTGGGGGATTTCCGGATCATCCGCGAGATCGGCCGGGGTGGCATGGGCATCGTGTTCGAGGCCGAACAGGAATCACTCGGCCGACGAGTCGCTCTGAAGGTTCTGCCGCGACAGGCCCTTCTGGAACATCGCCACCTGGCCAGATTCCGCCGCGAGGCGAGGATCGCTTCGCGTTTGCACCACACCAACATCGTACAGGTCTACGGCGTCGGCGAGCAGGAGGGCTTCCACTACTACGTCATGCAGTTCGTGCGGGGTGTTGGTTTGGACAGAGTCATCCAATACCTTCAGAGTTTCCACACACGCGACTCGGCCGATGCCGACAAGATGCAGTTGGCCAACTCCGCAGATGAACTGCTGCAAACAGTGATCGGGCGCGTTTTGGGTAAGGACGCAGCCAAGCCAATCCTGGCAAAAATGGAGTATTATCGCTTTGTCGCCGGGCTTGGCGAGCAGACCGCTGGCGCGCTCGCTTATGCCCATGAGCAACGCACGCTGCATCGTGATATCAAGCCATCGAATCTCCTGCTCGATGATCAGGGGATCGTCTGGGTAGCGGACTTCGGCCTGGCCCGAGCGACCAACACGCCGGAGGTCACTCAGACTGGGGATCTGACGGGAACCTTGCGATACCTGGCCCCGGAGCGGCTCAGCGGCCGGACTGATGAACGAAGTGATATCTACAGTCTGGGACTCACGCTCTATGAGTTGCTGACCTTGCAGCCGGCCTACAACGAAGCCGATCGCTCAACCCTGATCCGCCGGGTTTCCCAAGAGTCACCGGCGCGGCCGACCGTGGTGAATCCCGCCATTCCGCGCGATCTTGAGACCATCATTCTCAAGGCAATTTCGCGTGAGCCGGGGCACCGATACGCCACCGCCGCCGAGATGGGACAAGACCTGCGGCGCTTTCTGGAAGACCGGCCGGTACGGGCTCGACGGATCGGGCCCGCCGAACAGTTGTGGCGTTGGTGCCGGCGCAACAAGGCAGTCGCATCGCTGGCGGCGTCCACGCTGTTGCTGATCCTAGTCGTGGCTATTGTGGCAACAGTGGGCTACATCCACACGCGAAAGGCGCTGGCCAGAGAGGCCGACCAGCGACGACGCTCTGAAGCAGTCACCGGCATGGCCGGCGAGGCACTCGATCGTGTTTTTTCCCGCCTTGGGCCGTCGCGGGATGTACTATCCAACCTCGCCGTGGGGAAAGGTTTCCAAGTCATTGGCCCGCCCGTGATCTCTCAGGAAACCGCGGCCCTGCTGGAGGAAATGCTCCCGTTCTACGACCGGCTGGCCGAACAGACGAGCGATGATGTCAACTTGCAACGCAGGGCTGCCGGCGCCAGACGGCGTATTGGCGATATCCGCCAGCGACTGGGCCAGTATGACCAGGCCGTCGCGGCTTATCGCCAGGCAATCGAGATGTATGGCGCGCTGGCCAGAGCGCAGCCGGGCGATCAAACGCTATCCGTCAGCATAGCCGAAGCCCATAACGAAACCGGAAAAGCCTTCCTGTTGATGCGAAAAGTCGTTGAGGCCGAGCAGGCCCATCGCAAGGCTCTCGATCTCCTCGACAAGCCTGGCGCAAACACAACAGCATCGGCTCGTTTCGAACTAGCTCGGGCGCATTTCTTTCTCGGCCAGCATGTGCCTCACGAACCTGGCGCCAAACCACCGGATCCCGACCGGCGGCCACCGCCGCAGGAGGAGGATCCAGCGGATCGTCGACCACCACCGGACCGACCTGACCCGCCCAACCCAGCACCAGATTCTGATCCCGGCCGCCAAATCCAGAATCAGCATCTTGAGCGTGCAATCGCCCTGCTTACAACGCTCAACCGGGAGCAGCCAAAGAACCCGGACTGTCGGCACTTGCTGGCCTTGTGCTATCGGGAACTCGATGCGCCACCGGGCGGGGGCCAATTGAATACCGTCGACAAGGCCATCGAAATCCTCGAAGCACTGGTGAGAGACTTCCCACAGGTCGCCGACTATCGTCTGGATCTGTGCGAGACCTATGCCGCAGTCGAGACAACAAGACCAGGGTCGAACCAACGGGTGCAGGCCGGGGTAGAGGAGCGGCTGCGGAAAGCGCTGGCCCTCTCGCAGCAGTTAACGGCGCAGCATACCAACATCCCCGAATATCTGGCTTCGCAGGCCCGCATCCATCACCGGCTCGGCGAGGTTCTCCGCCAGAGCCAACGACTGGATGACGCCGAGGCCAGCGACCGCCTGGCTCTGAAGATTCAGACCCAACTTGCAGAGGGTTTTCCCGAAGTCATCACCTATCAGGTTTGGGAAGCGGCCTTTCGTAACTCCCTGGCCGATCTTCTCCTCCGCCGTGACAAGCTGGCCGAGCTACGGGTAATCGCCGACACAAACATCACCCGGACGTCGCAGCTTCTTCATGACCATCCTGAGCTTGTTTATCTGCATGCGCTGCTGATGGAAACCCACCGGACACTCGCAGCCGCTCTGCGTCGCAGTGGCGACACCGACCAGGCCGCCAAGGTCGACGCTCAAGCCGAAGTGCACCGGGCCGAGCTTGGTGAGGAATATCAAATCCCCGCAGACGAGCGAACTGGCCCGCGCCCGTAGCGAAGAGAACACCGTGCGTCAGTCAGAATGGGAACCCGGATCGTATTGTGAGTAAAATCGGCTGAAACCAGTGGACACACCGCCTCCTTTCGCGTTCTCACCTCTGGCGTCGCGTCAGTTCACAGGCATTGCGAGTAATCTGGCAGACACGCCAGCGATGCGAGTCTCCGGGTAGAGCTGGCCGTCGCTTTCTGGAGGCGGCGATGGCCAGTTCCCCAGGGGATCGAAAGGGAGAGCATGTTTACGCCATGGCAGTACAATCGAACTTCAGATGGCCGGTCGCGACCTGCTTTCAACGGAGCGCCCATGGGTGGACGACTTGGACTGTGCTTGATATTCATTCCGCTATTCTGCGTACAGATGGCGGTGGCACAAGCAGCCTCGTCTCCGGTGGACGAGGCGTCGCCGCTCTTTGATGCCAAGGAAATTCAGACGCTGCACCTACGAGTCAGTGCCGCGGATTGGGCAATGGTGCAGCAGGCGGCCATGCCGGAGCAACCCCGGCTAAGGGGAGGTCCGGGCGTTGGCCCCGGTGAAGGCCCTCCACCATCGGCAAACCCGGAGTATGTGCATGCGGACCTGGAGTACCAAGGGAAGACGTACAAGGACATCGGCCTGCGGTGCAAGGGTCACTCATCGCTACGTTCGGCCGCGGGAAGCCTGAAGCTGCCGCTGAAATTGGCCTTCAACAAGTTCATCGAGGGGCAGGCGTTTCTGGGGCTGACGCACCTGCACCTGAACATCGACGCGATGGACCCGTCGGTAATGCGCGAGCACCTGACGTACTCGATCTTCCGGCAGGCCGATGTTCCCTGCTCGCGAACAGCCTACGCGAGGGTATATCTGACGGTTCCGGGGAAACTGGAGCGCGAGTACCTGGGTGTGTACACCATGGTTGAGGATGTGGGGAAGCCATTCTTGAAGGATCGGTTTGAATCGAGCAAGGGGTTGCTGTTGAAGCCGGAGAGAACTCGGGACTTGCCATACCTGGGTGATCAGTGGACGCCCGCCGCGTCCTGGTCAAGGTGGACAAGACAGGCAAGGTGGGCAAGGGGACGGCCGCGGCCCGGACGATACTCGTCGTCCGCCTCAATGATGCCACACTCACGATCGAACTCGTAGCCCTCTCTGCGCGCTCTCGTGGCTTCGACGCCAATCTTCAATCAAGCCTTTTCGTTGTTTTCAACCTGAAATGTGGGATCGATGGTCACGTCACCGCACGCACGCGGTGATCGCGGGGCACCGTGCTTACGTCACAACGGCAGGTCTGACGAGTTCACGACAAAATAATCGTGAAACCCTGTGGACGCGCCGACTCCGTTCCCGTTCTCACCTCTGGCGGCATGCGTGTTCGCGAGGCTCGTGAGTAACGCGGCCGACGCGTGCAACGGCAAAGGGATATGGCTCGGGCTACTGGCAATGTCGATTGCGATACGGGCAGGAGGCCCGGAGACAGGAGAAGAACATGTTCCAGACAATCATCCAGGCGGCTCTCAAGGCAGGCAAACGGGTTCAGCGCCTCAGGCGCGGACGATCGTCATCTGCACGCGCGCGAGCTATCCGTTCAGCCATCGAGCCGCTCGAAGCGCCTCTCGGACCTGGGGTTGCTGCCTGGCGCGGACGAGGAGACGCTGGCGGTTGGCGCACGTTCATTGAAAGTGCGCCGCACGCCCGGCGGTGGCTACGTGGCCTGCTGCGCGGCGGATCGAAGTGTCTCGATCCTGATCGCCCCCAGTCGGATGATGCTGGCGAGCATGATTGAGCGTCAACTGCCCACGGCCGCACCGGCCGAGACCTTCACCCCGCGTACCCAGGTGCCGATGTACCTGGATCGCTTCGACAGGTACGGGCTGATGGTCTATTACGGCCCTTGGAAAAACCCGCCGAAGCAGGAACATTACGACTACAACGTCGATTTCAGGTTCGCCCGCGACAACCGGTTCGGGCTCATCCTCTGGCAAACGCCCTCGCTGTTCCACACAAGTCATCCGGCAAGGGCAGTGCCTTCGGGACCAAAGGTATCCCACGCCCACGCCAGGTCGTACATGCGCTGCAGGCCGATCCAGACCGTCTGCGGGCCGGGCTCGCTGTTGGGCCGCTCCACAT
>JBEKVL010000015.1:0-19912 GCA_049514055.1 Tepidisphaeraceae bacterium
TCGTCGCCGGCGTCAAGCTCGCTGTGTCGGGCCAGCATGTGACGATGGAAGGCCCCAAGGGCAAACTAGAGCTGAACGTTCACAAGGACATCAGCGTCAGACACGACGCCGCCAGGAAGGAACTGGTCGTTACCCGCAAGGACGACGAGCGCCAGAGCAAGGCGCTGCACGGGCTGACCCGCGCGCTGCTGAATAACATGGTGATCGGCGTGACCCAGGGCTATGCCAAGTCTCTGGAGATCCAGGGCGTTGGCTACAAGGCCGAAATCCAGGGCAAGAATCTTCTCCTGTCCGTTGGTTTCGCCAACCAGATCATCAAGGCCATCCCGGCCGATCTCAAGGTCGAGACCGATGGCTCGAAGATCCATGTGAGCGGCCCGGACAAGCAGAAGGTGGGCGCGTTCGCCACTGAAGTCCGTAAGGTTCGCAAGCCCGAGCCGTACAAAGGCAAGGGCATCCGCTTTGTCGGCGAGATCGTCAAGATCAAGCCCGGCAAGGCTGTCACCGGCGCCGCCGCGAAATAAAGCGGCCGGCCCGCGAGAGTATCGTCCGGACGGCACGAAGCCGCCCGGGTTTAGCGAAAGCGATCAACTGAGGCGCCGAAATCAAACCGGGCCTCCAGGAGTTGAGCAAACATGGCTGATAAGAATGTTGAGAAAGCGAAGAGACTTCAACGCCGCAAGTTCTCCGTGCGCAAGAACGTGTTCGGCACCGTCGAACGGCCGCGGTTGTCCGTCTACCGCAGCAGCAAACACATCTACGCCCAGGTCGTGGACGACATGGCCGGGCGCACGCTGGCGTTTGCCGGAACGACCCGGGCACTCCTGGGTGACAAGAAGAATGGCGGTAATATCGCGTCCGCGAAACTGGTCGGCAAGGCGATTGCCGAAAAGGCCATTGCCGCGGGCGTGAAGCAGGTTTGCTTCGATCGCGGCGGCCGCATGTATCACGGGCGTGTGAAGGCACTTGCCGAAGCCGCCCGCGCCGCGGGTCTCAAATTCTGATGGCCGGTCTTCCATAAGGGACTTTAACCTCATCGAGAGCGAATATGGCTGAACAGCAGGAAAATCCGCAGGTCCAGCAGGAACAGGCCCAGCAGGCTCCAGAGGCGGCGCCGCCCGCCCCGGTCGCGGCCGCCCCGCAGGCGGGCCAGGACCGCCCGGAGCGCCAGGAACGCCACCAGCGCGGTGGCGGCGGTGGCAGGCAGGGCGGTGGAGGTGGCGGCCGACAGGGCGGTGGCCGCGGCGGACCCCGGCAACAGCGCCGGCCCGGTCCGGAAGACGACAGCGGCATCGAAACGTCCGTGGTCCGCATCTACCGTTGTTCCAAAGTGGTCAAGGGTGGCCGAACCTTCAGCTTCGGCGCGCTCGTTGTCGCCGGCGACCGCCGCGGCAACATCGGCATCGGCTACGGCAAGGCCAACGAAGTGCCTCCGTCCGTCGAGAAGGCGACCAAGGACGCCCGCAAGAGCATGTTCAAAGTGTCTCTGAAGGGCTCGACCATTCCGCACACCGTGCGCGGTGTCAGCGGCGCCTCGTCCGTCGTGCTGGTTCCCGCCCGCCCGGGCACCGGTGTCAAGGCGGGCAAGAGTGTCCGGCCGTGCCTCGAACTGGTTGGCGTCACCGACATACTTTCCAAGGCATACGGTTCGACCAGCGCCAAGAATCTGGTCAAAGCCACCATCGCCGCCCTCAAGCGGCTGCAAACCCGGGAGCAGGTCGAACGCCTTCGAGGCATTCAGATTCCGGTCGAGGCCGGCGAAATGAAGTAATCGGTCCCTTTTCCCAAGACCCAGCACTCAGCACTTACACTGAGGATCGATCCATGAGCATGCTTCACGAAATTCTGGCCCAGTCTCCCCGATATAAGCGACCGTTGCGCAAGGGTCGCGGCGAATCGTCCGGCCATGGCAAGACCTCCGGCAAGGGAACCAAAGGCGCCGGCGCACGCGTCGGTGGTCCGTACTGGAAGCCCGGCCACGAAGGCGGCCAGACTCCCCTCCATCGCCGGCTTCCGACACGCGGTTTCTCAAACAGCCGCTGGGAACGCAACTGGCACATCGTCAATCTCGGCGACATCGAAGCCCAGTTTCAGGCTGGCGAGACGGTCGACGCCGCGGCTCTCATTGAAAAGGGCCTCGTCGCGGACACCAAGTACCCAGTCAAGATTCTCAGCCAGGGCTCACTGACCAAGAAGCTGACCTTCCAGGTCGGCTGGTACAGCAAGTCGGCCTTCGAGAAGATCGTCGCCGCCGGCGGTTCGGCCCTGACGGTCAAGGGCGCGCCGTTCGAGTTCCCCAAGCCAAAGAAGAAATTCGTTCTGCGTGAAAAGGAGCCGGCCAAGAAGGCCAAGGGCCAGCCAAAGGCTGAAACCAAGGGCGAGCCGAAGGGTGAGCCCAAGCCCGAAGCGGCTTCTGAGGCCAAACCGGCCGAGGCCGGGCCCGCCGAAGCCAAGTAGTCAATCTGCCCGGCTTGTCCGGGCATTTGTATTCAGGTCCGACAGGTGATTAAATGTTCAAATCCCTGATCAACGTCTTCAGGATTCCGGAACTCCGGAACAAGGTGCTCTTCACATTGTTCATGCTGATGATCTACCGCGTCGGCTACCACGTTCCCCTTCCGGGTGTCGATCAATCGCAGATTGCCAAGCAGCGCAACAAGTCCGAGGGCGACAGCCCGGCCGAGCGCATCGCCAACTACGTCTCCCTGTTCTCCGGCGGCGACCTGAGCCAGAGCACGATCTTCGGCCTGGGCATCATGCCCTACATCTCCGCGTCGATCATCTTCCAGCTTCTGGCCACCGTCGTCCCGTCGATGGAGAAACTCCAGAAGGAGGGCGAGACCGGACGCCGCAAGATTCAGGAATGGACACGCTACACCACGGTGCCCCTGTGTATGATTCAGGCCGTCTTCTGGCTGAATCACATGCAGAATCCGGGCAATCCATTGGTAATGCGCGCCTTTCTGCATTCGTTTACGTTCTGGCTTATGGCCACCACCGCTCTCACGGCTGGTTGCGTGTTCCTCATGTGGCTGGGTGAGCAGATCGACGAATATGGCCTGGGAAACGGCGTGTCACTGATCATCATGGCGGGCATCGTGGCCCGCATGCCCACCGCAATCGTCCAGACCATCCAGATTTCACGCGACCCGAACCAGATGAACATCGGGAAGATCCTCTTCCTGGCCGCGTCCTTTGTGTTCGTGGTGACCAGCGCCATCCTCATCACCCAGGCCCAGCGCCGGATTCCGATCCAGCAGGCCAAGCACACCCGCGGGCGCCGGATTTACGGCGGCCAGCGGCAGTACCTGCCTCTCCGCGTGAATCATGGCGGCGTCATGCCGATCATCTTCGCGCAGTCCCTGATGCTTTTCCCGAGCATGGGTTTGAGCTACATCGCGGGGTCGCTGGAACCGAAGGGTGTGGTCTTCCAGGTCGTCAGGTTCCTCAACACCCAGTTTGGCTGGGGCGGGCTGATGTATGCCCTCCTGGAAATGGCAATGATCTACTTCTTCGCGTACTTCTGGACCACGGTGCAGTTCCAGCCCAAGGAAATGGCCAACCAGCTCCGCGATTACGGCAGCTTCATCCCCGGCCTGCGTCCGGGCAAGCGGACAGCGGATTACCTCGAACGAGTCATGACCCGCATCACCTATGTGGGCGCCGGGTTCCTCTGCGTCATTGCGGTCATTCCCACGCTTGTCGCCAGTTCGATGCAGATTCCCATGAGCATCTCGCAATTCCTCGGAGGCACCGGCCTCCTGATCGTCGTCAGCGTGGCGCTGGATATGATTCAGCGCATCGAAGCAAACCTGCTCATGCGCAACTACGGCGGGTTCCTCAGCGCTCCCGGCGGCGGCAAGGGCAAACGAATAAAGGGCCGGCAGTATTGATCGGTGGATGCCGGCACGCGGCCGGCCTCGGGGTATGATCTGGTATGGCGATCGAAATCAAGACACCCCGGGAAATCGAGATCATGCGGCGCGCAGGGAGAGTCGCCCACCGCATCCTCTCGCTGATGAAAGACGCGACCGCCCCGGGTGTGACCACCGGCAGTCTTCTGGATATCTGCGTCGCCGAACTTGATCGCGCGGGTGCCATCGGCCTGTCGAAGAACTACCCGACCTACAAGCCGGGCGAGGGCTACCCCGCCGAAATGTGCATCAGCGTCAACGAGGAAGTGGTCCACGGTATTCCCGGCCCCCGACAACTCAAGGACGGGGATATTGCCAAACTCGACCTGGCACTTTCGCTCGACGGGTACTGCGCCGATACGGCCATCACCGTCGGAGTCGGCAGGGTGGGTCCGAGGGCGGCCAAACTCCTGCGGGTGACCCAGGAGACGCTCGACCTGGCCCTTGAGCAGATCCGTCCCGGCCGGCGATGGTCCGACATCGCCCGGCTGATGCAGTGGAACGTCGAGAAGAACCGGTTTTCGGTGGTTCGCGAGTTCGTCGGCCACGGCGTCGGACGAAGCATGCACGAGGATCCGAAGGTCCCGAACTTCGTCAACGCGGAACAGCTCCGCGGCGATTTCGTGCTCGAAGCGGGCATGACTTTCGCCGTCGAGCCCATGGTTGTCGTGGGCAAACGCGATGTGGACATGCTCAGGGACCAGTGGACGATTGTCACCGTGGATGGCCAGCCGGCGGCCCACTTCGAGCATACCGTCGCCGTGACGGAATCCGGCGTGGACGTGCTCACCGACGGGCGCCCGGTGCCGGTCGCCGCAGCCGTGTAGCGGGACAGGCATTCTCGTCTGTCATCCGCTGCGACAGGCATTCCTGCCTGTCATTCGGCCGTTGTTTTGTCCCCTTGAGGGATCGGCACTTTTATGCTAGCTTAGACGGTTCACCCTTGAGAACCGTCTGTTTGGAAAAAAGGTGATGAGTCATGAAGGTACGAACCAGCGTCAAGCGCATCTGTGAGAACTGCAAGATCGTCCGCCGCAAAGGCACGGTGCGGGTGATCTGCACCAACGTCAAGCACAAGCAGCGTCAGAAGTAACATTCCGTATACCGTCTGTTCGGAAACCTGGAGCAACTATGCCTCGTATCTCGGGCGTCGACATTCCGGCCAACAAGCCCATCTGGATCAGTCTCAGTTACATCTATGGCATTGGCCGGACCAACAGCAGGATCATCCTCAAGGAACTGGCGATCGACCCGCAGCGACGGGCCAAGGATCTCACCGAGGAGGAGATGGCGAAGATCATCGGCATCATTGACCGCAGCTATCTGGTCGAAGGCGCGCTTCGCCGCAACCAGCAGCAGAACGTCAACCGTCTGCGCGAAATCAAGTGTTACCGCGGCGAGCGGCATCGTCGTTCGCTGCCGACCCGCGGCCAGCGCACACGCTCCAACGCCCGTACCCGCAAGGGCCCGCGCAAGACCGTCGCCGGCAAGAAGGGCGTGAAGGAACTCGGCAAGTAGTAGGTAGTAGTAAGTCGGTAGTCGGTAGTTTTGGCATGTGATTGCCTCTTTAACTATCAACTATCGACTATCAACTTTTACGAAGTGCGGGTACGGCCCATCGGTCGGTTGATCCGCACGAGGTGAAAAGAAAAATGGCAGAACAGGAAAAGAAACCCGCAGCACCCGCAGCAGCGCCCGCGGCGGCAGCCCCGGCGGCAACGGGCGGCGCCCCGGCCGCAAAGTCGGCCGGCGGCAAGAAGAAGATCCGCAAGGGCGTGACCAAGGGCATCGCCCACGTCAAGTCGACGTTCAACAACACCATCGTGACTATCACCGACATGGCCGGTGAGACGATCTCCTGGGCCTCCGCCGGCACCGTCGGCTTCAAGGGTGCCCGCAAAAGCACGCCGTTCGCGGCCGGCCGGGCGGCCGAGAAGGCCGCCGCCGAGGCCCGCAAGCACGGCATGATCGAGGTCGAGGTCCGCGTCAAGGGCCCCGGCGCAGGCCGCGAGCAGGCGGTCATCCAGTTGCAGCATGCCGGCCTGAAGATCAGCGGCATCGAAGACGTGACCCCGCTGCCCCACAACGGCTGCCGTCCGCCCAAGAAACGTCGCGTGTAATGCAGAGTTGATGGTTGATAGTCGGAAGTCACTAACAACGACAAACTATCAACTGCCAACTGTAAACTATCAACTATGCCCGAACGGCGAGGCGGAAGAACAGATGGCCCCCAACGGTGGGGGCGGGAACCTTTCGCAATTCGGACGGGCCTTTGAGGAGATTACCATGAGAGTACGCTGGCGCGGTTTGGAACTGCCGTCGCGGGTCACCCGCGATACGCAGGTTTCCACAGACACTTACGGCAAGTTCATCGCCGAGCCTTTCGAACGCGGCTTCGGCACCACCGTCGGCAACAGCCTGCGGCGAATCCTGCTCTCATCTCTCGAGGGAGCGGCCGTCAGCAGCGTCAAGATCAAGGGCGCCGATCACGAGTTCTGCTCGGTTACCGGCGTCCTCGAAGACGTGACCGACATCATCCTCAACATCAAGGGCCTCATCGTCAAACTCGATGCCGATGACACCAAAGAGATGAAGGTCGTCGCCAAGAAGGCCGGCCCCGTCACCGTCGGCATGATCGAAGCCGACCCCGCCATTACGCTCATCAACAAGGATCTCGTGCTCTGCACGCTCACCGAGGACGTGAACCTGGAGATGACCTTCACCGTCGACAAGGGCCGCGGCTACGTGACCGCCGCCGAACATCGCGAAGGCCAGGAGGAACAGATGGCCGGCGTCATCGATGTCGACTCCATCTATTCTCCCGTGACCCGCGTTCGCTATGCCACCGAGGACGCCCGCGTCGGCCAGAAGACCGACTACGACCGCCTGATCCTCGAAATCTGGACCAACGGCACCATCACGCCTGAAATGGCCATGGTCGAGGCCGCCAAGATCCTCCGCAAGCACCTGAATCCGTTTGTCCAGTACTTCGAACTCGGCCCGGAGGTCGCCTCGGAGGAGGCCCTGGGCAGCCTGCGGGATTCCAGTGCCCCCGCTGTCGACCCCGAGATACAGAACAAGCTCTCCATGCCCATCCAGTCGCTGGATCTTTCCGTCCGGGCCAACAATTGCCTCGAATCGGCGAAGATCCAGACCGTTCGCGACCTGGTCAGGAAAACCGACGCCGACCTGCTCAAGGTCCGCAGTTTCGGCAAGACCAGCCTCCGCGAGGTCCGGCGCAAACTGGCCGACCTGGGCCTGGGCCTGGGCATGGATGTGGATAATCTGGCCGCCTCGCAGGCGGCGTTCGTGATGCCGGAAGATGATGATGACACGACCGATGATGAGTCGGCTCCGGAAACACCGGCCGAGTAGTGCCGCGCTGAACGTGTCCTGATTACGGAAATCTCCGGCCGCCCAGCGCGACCGCCGGAAAGATGACAGGAGTTGACCCATGCGTCACATGTATAAAGGCCGGCAGCTCAGCCGCGACACCGAGCACCGCAAGGCTCTCCGCCGCAACCTGATCCAGAGCCTTTTCGAGCACGGCAAGATCCGCACCACCTATCCCAAGGCGAAGGAAGTGCGTGCCATGGCCGAGAAGCTCATCACGCTTGCCCGCACCAAGACACTTAACGCCCGCCGCCGGGTGATCCAGCTTCTTCAGGACCGCCGCGTCGTCGACGATGAACAGGAGTTTATCCTCAACGCCAAGGGCCACGAGCTCACGGTGATCCAGCGGTTGTTCAACGACATCGCCCCCAAGTTCGAAGGCCGCAACGGCGGCTACACCCGCGTCATCAAGCTCCCCGAGCATCGCGTCGGCGATGGCGGCGATATCGTGTTGCTCCAGCTTCTCACCGAAGAGCACAAGCCTACCGGCACCGCCCGCAAGAGCGCCGGTCTCCGCCGCAAGCGCGCCGACAAGCGCCGCGCGTTCGCCAACAAGCTCGGCAAGAAGGAAAAGGCCGAAACCAGGACCGAGGCAACTGCGGCCACCGAACCGGCCGCTCCCCAGGCGTAAAGCACGCGCAATTGAATCGAGTAATAACCCACGGGAGTCGATCCGCCACTGGATCGACTCCCGTTCCGTTGCGCTTGGGTGGCATGGGCAAGTAGCCTTGCCCGCGTTCCACGGGCAAGGATGCTTGCCCATGCCACCCGAAGAGTTGCTTTGTCCGACACCGGGACGTCACCTCGGCCGCGTTCCTCAGATCTCAAATCCCTTGCGATATTTCTTGTGGACCAGCGCCTCGGCCTCGGGGGCGTTGCTGGCTTTCATGTTCACCGAATCCCATTCAATCCGCTTCTGCAACCGCGACGCCAGATTGCCCACCAGCAACGCCTCCGTATACGGCCCGGAGTAGGCAAACCCGGCCATCGACTTCTCCGGCTTGTGGTCCTTGCACGCCTGGATCCACTCCTGACGGTGCCCGATCGAACGGGGCAGGGTCTTGGCTGGCAACTCGAACTCCTTGCGCCGCGCCGCGGGGAACAGCCGCGGCTGGCCGGCCCATCCGCCGCAGACCATCGTTCCCTTTTCGCCGACGAACATGATGCCGTTGTCCGCGATCTTGAATTCGGCTTCCACGTCTTTCGGAACGGCCGGCAGTTTGCCGCCGTCGTACCAGGCGAGCTTGACGGCCGGGCGGGAACCCTTCGCGGCGAACTCGTAGGTGATGATCTGCCAGGCGGGGTAGGACTCCTTGCCGATCGGGCTCGTCTGGGCTTCGGCCGCAATGGGCGCGCCGAGGTCGAGCGCGAAGAAGGCGGGGTCCATATTGTGGACCGCCATGTCGCCCAGTGCGCCGGTGCCGAAATCGAACCAGCCTCGCCAGGCGAAGGGATGGTATTTGGATGAGTACGGGCGCTCGGGAGCGGCGCCGAGGAAGAGATCCCAGTCGAGTTCCGGCGGCACGGGCTCGACGATGGTCGGTCGCTCCGCGGGTTGCGGCCACCATTGGTGGCCGGGCGTGCCGGGGCGGTCGGTCCAGACGTGGATTTCCTTGACGATGCCGATGGCGCCGGCGTCGATCCATTCCTTCGTCTGCCGCAGCCCCTCGCCGGCGTGGCCGTTGTTGCCCATCTGCGTGACCAGGCCCGTCTCCTTCGCCACCCTGGTCATGAGCCGGGCTTCTTCGATGGTGTGGGCCATCGGCTTTTCAACGTACACGTGCTTGCCGGCGCGAAGGGCGGCCAGGGTGATCGGCGCGTGCATGTGGTCGGGCGTGGCGCACATGACCGCGTCAAACGTCCTGGCGACCTTGTCGAACATCACGCGGTAGTCCTTGAACTTCTCTGCCTTGGGGAACTTGTTGAACTGCCAGGCCGCCTTCTTCCAATCCACATCGCACAGGGCGACGATGTTCTCCGTTGCCATCTCATTCAGATCGCCGCCACCCTGCCCGCCGATGCCGACACCCGCGATGTTCAGCTTCTCGCTCGGCGGCGTCTGCCCCTGGCCGAGCACGTGGCGAGGGACGATCTGCAATCCGGAAACACACGCGGCGACGGCCGATGCCTTGAGGAACTGGCGACGATTCATGGATGAACTCCTTGGGTTGGTGAGATAGTTGATATACCGTGGAGAGTGTGCAGTGTGGCGGGTCCGCAATCGAAGAAGATCAAACACGAAGACGCGAAGCGGGGTATGGTGGTGGCGAACAAATTGCGCTGGGCGTTCACGTAGTGACTACACACCGTCATCCTGAGCGTACTCGCGAAGGATCTGGCTTCGGAGTTCGAAGCCAGATCTTTCGCGAGTACGCTCAACATGACAACTGTCGCGATACCAGTCGTTCACGTCTTTGTCGGAAGAATGGTCGCGGCCGACCGGAAGAGACAAGGAGCATTTCGTTGATATCACCGAAATGGTTGTGAACACTCTTGTAGCGATGACCACACGGCGGCTTCGGCGAGGCCGCCCTACCAGTGCCTGCGCACCGCGACAACGGGGTCGCCGCGGGCGTGGTAGCAGTGGAAGGAATTCGAAATCCGCCCCGAGGCAGCCGCCACGCTGAAGCCCGGGAAGAATGTGGTGGCGGTCCATTGCCGGCGGAAAGACAAGGGAAGGTACATTGATGTGGGGGTGGTGGATGCGAAGTGAGGAGAAACTGCAGACATTTTCGAGGCACTTATCCCCAACACCTGCGCAGTGAGCGTCAGGATCAAGCGAACTACTATCGAATATGCGTGCGTTTCGGTTCCCGTCACGGACAAGGTAATGCAGACGACGGAGACTGGGGAACTTCTGAAGAATGAGGAAGGTTGCACTCGCCGCGACGGCAAGAAGATATTCGATGAAGCTGTGCGATTGGCTCACTCGCCGTCAGTCCGATGGTTCCAGGAGGATGGGTGTATTGAACCGCATCCTATTCAAAAAGCACCTGAGGAGCACGAGCGGTCGCCAATGTGAATTCAACCCTCTCCACGAATGCATCGGTGGCGAATGAAATAGCATCGGGCTCATATCAGAGTCCGTCGTGACCGCCGCCTGCCCGATTCTCGTAGCGACCAGTGGCAAAAACAGGCGGCTTTCGCGTGAGACCTCCTTTTACTCCCCCCGGGAAAGACCACCGCGGATCGCTCGGTTGCCGCGGATGAGCAGAAGATGACGGCTCCTATCCGGGATATCCGAGCCATGCGCGGTCAATCGGCCTGTCTCTGGACTCTCCGCGCTTCTTCGCGGGCCAAGAACCACTCCCCGAAAATTCCCCGAATTCCCTCTTGACACCAGACCTAACAAATAAGTATAATACAAAATTGGTCTGTTCTTTCAAATCTTCACCCTTCTCCCCGAGGCCCGCATGATCTCCCTTCGCCTTCCTCCTGTCCCCTTCTCCACCGTACCTTGTTCATCCGAATCCCACGCTTGCCTGCCGGATTTGTCGGTAATAGTGCAAAACAGTGCGACGGAGAACCTCCGCACCGCGATCGTTTGGAGTTCACGCTTCAGCGTGTCTTTCTTCAACACTCACCCTGACATCAACCCGCCCGCCGGACCCATCGGAAGCATGTCGGGACCCAACGGAACCTCTTTGGGACCTCTTTTGGACCCGAAAAAGACATCTTTTCCCCCACTAATCCACGCCCCGGCACAACCACAACCCATTGCAGCCAAAACCCTTATGCAATCAACACCCTCCAAAGGCCCCGCCGAAAACTTTCTTCTGCCCCGTCCAACCCTGCCAGCCCCATGGCGATTCGGGCGCGATTCCGGGGAGATTTGGACGGTGCTTTGATATCGCTTTGGCGGCGCTGTTTCCGCCCCCATGCCTGCTCCATCATAATCACAACTCCATGCAATCGAACCACTTATGCCAAATCACGGCCCCGTCACCACGGCGAATACACTTCTTTTTACGGCAATTGTCGGGCCGCCTGGCACGATAAGTCCCTCATACAACGCGGGCTCGGCCCGGTGGTCCTGCAAGAAGGAGAAAGACAACATGAGACTTTCAGCCTTACGGCCGCTCGTGGCGGTGGTGTTCGTATCGGTGTTTGTGCTCCAGGCATACGCGGCCGATCCGGCCAGGCAATGGACGCTGACAACCGCCGACACGCGGCTGGTGGTGGGCGTCAGTGCGGACAACAAGCTGTGCATCTACGAACTTAGCAGCCCGGCGGCCTGGAACTGGACGGCCGCTCCATCGGTGCTGCCGCTGGTCGGCCGGGTGGACGTCGGCGGGGTTGCGCAGACGCCCAACTGGGTCTTCCAGAAAGCGACGGAGGACAAGGCCGATGGGACGAAGGTGACGATCACTTTCACCAATGCCGATCCGGCGATGGAGCTGACGTCGGTCTGGCATGCCCGCGGCGGGCTCGGGCCGGTGCGGCACACCATGTTCCTCAAGAACAGCTCGGCCAAGCCGGTGACGATCTACGAGCAGGAAAGCCTGGATGTACACTTGGTCGGGCCGGGGAATGACACCAGCGTCTGGTACATCAACGACGATGGCAGCCTCCCCGATGCGACCGGCGTTTACCACGAGAAACTCACCGCCAATTATCGCAAGACGCTGCCGATTTCCGAGGCGCAGGATTTCATCCCCCTGACGGTCATCGACGCCGGCGGGACGCATGGCGTGTACATCGGCTGGGAGTGGAGCATCGGCCGGCTGGCTATCGCGGCCCATAGCGCGCCCGGCGGGGCGGCCGTCAAGGCAGGCAACGGCGACGCGTTCAAGACCGATCTCGACGCCGGCGAGACGTTCCAGGTTCCGCCGGGGTTCATCGGTGCCTACAAAGGTGACCTGGACGACGCGGCCAACAGCCTGCACCAATACCTGTTCAACTACTCGATCCCCGCGACTTTGAAGAACGACGCGGGATATCCGAAGGTGGAGTGGAACGCCTTCGCGCCGACGGGTAAGGGCCAGGGAAGCTGGCGTTCGACGGAGACCAAGTATTACCCGCTCATCGATGACGCGGCCCCTTTGGGATTCGAGGAAGTGGTGCTGGATATCGGCTGGTGGCCGGGCGATGCGACCCACAAACCGCACCCGCCCGTCGGCGACCCGGTGGACTGGCCATCGGGCATCCTGGCCGCCAGCGATTACGCGCACAAGAAAGGGATGCGCTTCGGGCTCTATTGGAACTGCAACCCCTCGATGACCACGCGCGCGGGCATTCAACACCGTCAGGATGACGCCAAATATCTCTACGACAAGTTCCATATCGACTTCTTCCGGTCTGATGGCACCGACGGCAACGTCCTCCAGACCGGCGGCCACGGCCCGGACATGCGGGCCCACTACGCCGAGGATGCCGGCTACTGGCAAACCAGAGGATACTACGAAGTGCTCGACTCGCTCTACGCGGCCATTCCCAACTTCTCCTACGAGAACTGTTCCGGCGGCGGCCGCATCAAGGACTACGGCATTCTCAAGCGCTGCATGAAGATTCAGAACCAGGACCGGTACTACCCCATCGACGCCCGGCGGTCGTTCTACGACGCCTCGTTTGCCGTGCATCCGATGCAGATCGCGGCCCTGTGCGGCTCGTGGGAAGAGTGGCAGGCGAGCGGATCGGTGTATGAATTCCGCTCCGCTTCCATGGGCGCCGCCTACTGGCACCCGGATGCGCCAAACGGCGGCAACGGCGGCCCGGTATGGAGCGCATCACAGAAGGCGATCATCAAAGATGCGGTCAATACCTATAAGACCAGGATCCGCCCGCTGGTCAGGAATGCCAACATCTACCACATCTTCCCCCGGCCGGACGACAAGGTCTGGGACGGCGTTGAGTATTTCGACCCGGCCACCAAGAAAGGTGCCGTGTACGTTTTCCGTCCCGACAGCCCGGCCGATACACAAAATGTCCGGCTCAAGGGGTTGGACGTCGGCGCGAAGTACTGGCTGTCGTGCGAGGATGGCTCGATCGCCCCGGCACTGCAAACCGGCGAGTTTCTCACGCAAACTGGGCTGGCGATCCGCCTGTCTCAACACCACACCAGCGATATCATCTTCATCCAGGATGCTACGCTGGGCCGGCCGGAGGATCTCCAGGAACCCGGCGAATTCGGCCTCAAGAATGTCAAGACCGCGAGCGCCCCGCTCTCCGTCTCCGCTGAATTGAACTGGGAGGAAAGCAGGAACGCCCGGCTGTATCGCGTGACCGTCGGCGAAACGCCCGAGTTGACCGGCGCGATCATTCAGGAAACCGTCGCGCTGCCTTCGGTTGTGATGCGGAAACTTCCGCCCGCCCGGAAACTGTATTGGAAAGTCGAGGCGATCTCGCGCGGCGGCACGAAGGCCAACGCCGGCGTCAGCGGGACGTTTACCACGCCAGATATTCTTGCCAAAGGCATCGCGTTCGCCTCCGACATGAAGTGGATCAAGGCAACCTGCGGGGCCGACAACCCCGTGCGGCGTGACGTGAACCTCAAGAACCAGCCGATCAGAATCAACGGGAAGGTGATCGAGAAGGGATTGTGGACGCACTCGTTCAACGACAACACGCCGGCCGACATTGTCTACGACATCAGCGGCCGGAAGTTCACCGCGTTCAAGGCCACCGTCGGGTTGGACGACCTCGGCGAAAAGGGCAGCGTTCAGTTCCAGGTGATTGTGGATGGCAGGCAGATGGCCGAAAGCCCGGTCATGCGGCCGAAGAAGACGCAGGAGATTGTCGTCGATGTCGCCGGAGCCAGGGAAGTAACTCTGCGCGTTCTCAACGGCGGTGACGGGTATGGTTGGGATCACGCCGTCTGGGGCATGGCCCGGTTCATTGAGGCGGGGACGAAGGATCCGTTGGGCGGGAATCAATAGAGATGATCATTAGGACAGGCACCATGAAACCGAATTGCACTCACACCTGGCTGGCGGGCATGCTGACAGCCACATCCATCGGCGTCGGTTCCGTCGCTGCGTACGCTGCACCGCGTGTGTTCTGGGCGTCCGATCCGGTGCGGCCGGATGAGACGGTGCTGTTGCAGGGAAGCGACTTGGGTGGCGCGGGGGCGGTGGTGGAGATGGCCCGCCTGGACGATGCTCCGGCTGCGGCCGGAAAGATCGAGAAATGGATCCCGGTGCCACTGTTGCAGGTCAGCGAGCAATCGCTCAAGTTTGTCGTGCCGGCGGCGTGGGAGATGGGCGTCTTCGCCTGCCGCGTGACGGCCGGAGGGGCGACGTCCGAGCCGGTGATCCTCAACGCGCCGGACTCGTGGTGGGTACAGGGCGATGAGGGCGAGTCGGCCAGTCCCGGCGGTTGGCTGCGGGTCATGGGCAAGTCGCTACGGTTTGGCGAGCGGGCCGTGACCGTGCGCTTGGAGGCCGAAGGGGGCGAGGCAATCGCGCTCAAACCCACGGCGGCCGATGGGTATTGCATTCGCATGGAACTGGCCAAGGATCTCAAGCCGGGATCGTACACGGTGCAGGTCCACAACGGATTCGGCGGCAATGCCGCCTGGCGGCCGGCGGGCAAGGTGCAGGTGAAACCCGCTCCGGTCGTTCCCGAGACGGTGTTCAGTGTGCTGGAGATGTACGGGCCGGACGCGGTCAAGCAGATGCGCGGCTCGCTGGTGAAGTACACCCAGCCGCTGGATCGCACCGAGGGTATCCTGTCGGCGCTGAAGAAGGCCAGGGAAAACGGTGGCGGCATCGTCTACTTCCCCGGCGGCCGGTACACCGTCAAAGGCCCGCTTGTGGTTCCCGAACACACGATCCTGCGCGGCGAGGGTATGGGTCTGGTAACGCTGTGGTGGGGCACGGGACACTTCAACCTCGATGGCGGCGGGCCGCAGGGCCGGGCCAAGGTTGATGAGCCCAAGCCGCCGCACACACTCATTACCGGGCCGGATTTCGGCATCGAGGATCTGAGCCTCTATCTGCCGCTGGAATACGAACAGGGCATCGTCGGCGAGCACCGCCTGCGTATGCAGCGGGTGCGCGTGCGGATCGACCACTACTGGCTGGTGCAGGGCCGTGGCAACGGCACGGTGGCCCGGTTGGGCCGAAATTTCAGCGTGACCGACTGCGATATCCTGGCCAAGGGCGATGCCCTGGTGCAGGGACAATACGGCGTGATTGCCCACAACCGTGTCATGTCCAACAAGAGCAACACCCCGATGGGCGGCTCGCGCAACCTGATCGTCGAGGACAACCAGTTCGTCAGCATGGACCCCACAACGTACCAGAACATCTCTGGTTCCGGCCGCAACATCTACTACGCCCGCAACCACCAGGAGAGCCTCTACGCGCAACAGGCCGACTACTCCTTCACCTTCGACGCCGGCACCGGGGCGTACCTGGGCGCGGTGGAAGCCAACGGCACCAAGATCACCCTGGCATCCGACCCGACTTACCCCAAGTGGGCCGTGGAGAAGAGCGATCTGTGGAAGCGGTCGTGCGTGTGCATCCTCGATGGCCACGGCGCCGGCCAGTGGCGCGATGTGACCTCCAACCAGGGCCGCTCCTGGGAGATCGACCGGCCGTTCGATCCCGCCCCCGACGCAACGTCGATTATCTCGATCGTGCCGTTCAATGGCCGGGTGCTGATCGTCGGCAACCAGTTCGAGGATGCCAACTGGGTCAACGCGGGCTACGGCACGTCCATCGACGTGGTCTGTGCCGAGAACAAGCTGCTGCGCTGCGCCGACCTGATGAATTACGGCGTGCGCACGCCGGAATTCTTCGAGCCTTCGTGGCATGTCCAGTATTTCGACAACCAGGTGACGCAGGGCCAGACGCAAGTCGGCTCCAGCGGCGGCGGCAACAAGTCGCAGCTTTACACCGGCCCGCTCACCTGCTGGGCCGTGCATCGCCGCCACACCATCGCCGCCGACAACAGCGGCAGCATCTCGATCGGCGGCAACATCCGTGACGCAATTGTCGAAGGGTGCGTCCTCAAGCATCCCCTGAGCATGGCCAAGGTGGACAAAACCGCCCGCGGGGTTCTCTTCCGCAACAATGTGTTCGAGGGAACACCCTCGCCACGGTACGCAGGTGATGGAGTCAAGGATGCGGTGGCAAAGTAGGGCCAGTTCGGAGTACCGGCTTCAGCCGGTTCGCATGAAACCCGGCTAAAGCCGGTACTCCGAACTTCCCGAACGGTCACAGCGGTGTGCCATTCACCTTCACCCACGGCGAGAACGCGCCGATGGCGTGCAGCTTTATCACGCGCTTCCACACCTTGTCGCCGCAGAAGGCGTACAGCGTGTTCAGTTCCGGGCCGCCGAGGCACACGCCGATGACACGACTGCGGTCGGGCATGGGCAGGATCACCTGCGTCGGCCCATCGTCGGCACAGACCTGAATGCCATATCGCGTGGTCACAAACATCTGGCCTTCTTTGGCGTAGCAGACCGACTCTGCGCCGGCGTCGTCCTCCCAGTCGGGGACATGCAGCCAGAAGAACCGCTCCTTGTTCGCCAGCGTGCCATCGGGTTTGATCTGAAAGCTGTAGAGCCACTTGGACCGGCCATCGGCCACCGACAGCAGCCACTGGTCGGGCCGATACGCCAGACCGGTGGCCAGTTTCAGGCCCGCATCGACGCGCGTCTTCTGGCCGTCCTTGACGAACCAGACGGTGCTGCCTTCGGCGGGCTTCTCCTCGGCACAGGTGACATACAGGCCGCCGGTGGGCATGGCCAACACATGTTGTCCGTGGATGCCTTCGGCGTAGACGCGAGGTTTACCGGCGTCGTCATAGCAGAGGATCCGGCCGGTGGTACTGGAGACGGAGTACAACTCGCCCTTGGGCCCGACCGAGAGACTGCTCGCCCCGGCCGCGTCCGCTGCGAATACCCCGACCATGCCATCGAGGCCGATCCGCTGGATGTGGTTGTTGCCCACATCGACAAAGAAGACCTCTCCTTTGGCATTGCAGGCCGGCCCGCGAGCATCGCGGAATCCCTGCCCCGCCAATTCCCATTTGCCGCCGGCGCCGATGACATCGCGCACGCGCGGGGCGCTCGGCCCGGCCTTCACAGGCTCCGGCCAGCCTTTCCAGATGTAGCGCATGGCGGGGGCGAAATGCTCGTTCCAACCGGCCACATGCCCGCCGTCGAGGGCATGAAACTCGTAGTCATAGCCGGAGAACTTCAGCGCCTTGTCCATCTCCTGGTCGAGCAGATACCAGTCGCCGGCGCAGTTCTCCATGTCGCGGGTGCCGGTGGTGAGATAGGCGCGCATGGGCTTGGCCTCGAACTTGCGGATCAGCGTCGGGAATTCATGCCCGCCGCGAAACGCGACGAAACTGCCGCTGTTGGCGTAGACGCGGGAGAACGCATCCGGCCGTTCCCAGGCGGCGTTGAACGCGGAAATCCCGCCGCTGCTGCCGCCGGCGATGCAACGATCGTTGCCATTGTCGGACAGTTTCAGGTCAAACGTCTTGGCGACATAGGGCAGGAGTTCTTCGACGAGGAAGCGGACATAGTTGTCGCCGACGCCGTCGTATTCGAAGCAGCGGTTGCGCCGTCCCATCGTGCCCGGCATCGGTGCCGGCAGATCGCCGGGGCGAATGAAGACGCCGATGGTCACGGGCATTTCCCCGGCCGCGATCATGGCCTCCAGCATGGCCTTTTCGCGGGCGTTATAGCCGTCCTGGCGGACGTAGACGCAGGCGGCTTTGGAGCCGTCGTACTGGGCCGGGATGAAGACCGTCCCGCTGCGCCGCGTGCCGGGGAAGATCGCGCTCTCCTCGAACTTGAACTCCTTGATGGTGCCCTTGGGCGGAATCGGCGCGTTGAGATCCCCGGCCGCCACCGGCCAAGTCGCCCCGGCCAGCGGCTTGAGCATCCATTGCAGGTGTTCGTCATCCGGCTTGTAGGTCCACAGATCCAGCCGCGTTCCGGGCGTGTTCCCGCCGGCGAAATCATCGATCCCCTGCTCCGGCGCGTGCTTGGGCGTGAGGCTGAACGATCCGTTGGGATTCTTGCGGATGGCCCACAACTGCCAGTCGCCGCCGGTGTCCTTCTGTAGCACGATGCGCGTGCCATCGGCCTTGCCTCCCGCGTCGGCCGCCAGCACGAGTTTCTCCCCGTGTGCCGGCCGGATGGAATAGAACCCATTGCCCTTCGGAGTGACAATCCACTTCTGGTGGTCCTTGCCCGACGGGTTGCTAATGGACACCTTGGTCCCCTCGGCCACGCCCGCATCGACGGCCTCCATCGCCATCTCCGGCGCGCTTGCCGGGATGATCGTGAAGGGGCCGGTCCAGTCCTGCGCCGTCGCGGGTTTCGCCGCGAGCATGGCGGAGAAGGCCAGGGCGAAGAGCCAGTAGATTGCGGGGCGGGATGAAGTTTTTGCTCGTATCATCGGATGATTCTCCTCATGTTGGGTCACTATCAGCAAATCCAAGCGGAAGATCAACCACGGATTTCACGGATGACCCGGATGAATCGAATACGGGAATCCTATCTGTGAAATCCGTGGCATCCGTGGCCAAGCATCAAGTCGCCCTTTTGTCTGTCGGCCGGCAACTGAGTTGTATCAGCCAACGCCGAGGTGTCTCTGCGCGTACTTCGCTCCGATCTCCTGACAAAACGCGGCGACCTGCGGCTCGGAGAAACTCTCAGACAGGTAAAGCGACAACGACATGAAATCGTAGCCCTGCAGAAGCATCACCTCCCCAACATACACATGGAGGTGATCGCAAACTTCAATGCATTGGTGATGTTCGGCAATGCGAGCCAAAGCAGCGAGATTGTCTGGCGTGGCGGGCATGTGAAAGATCCTCGGGACAGGCGCGATCGTGCCGGGGAACACCTTCGTCGTGGCCGGCGCAGGATACGCCTGAAGGAATTGCTTGACGTCATCCTGAATACAACAACCCTCAATGTAGAGTACCGCGTCTGCTGGAACGAGGCTCGGCAATGCAAGCAACACGCGAACAAGCTCGTACTCGTCGACGTCCCAAACGGACTGCCCTTCAATATGAATTCCGGTAAGTTCGACGGCCATGGGATCCTCTCACGGCGCCTTCGACGCCTCCACTTTCAGCGGCCCGACGATCAACTGTTCCTTCCCCGGCAGGGCCGGGAACTTCGCGTGCGGTTCGGCCTGATACCAGTAGGCCACGGAGGCGATGTCGTCTTCCAGCGGCAGATAGCGGCCGCCGGATTGCCAGCCCAACGCCTGGATCGTCACCTTGAGATCGTCCTTGAAGCGGATCGGGTCGGCGATGTGCCAACGGTAGAGGCCGAAGCGCTGGCCGGGTTTGTAGGCGATGTCGGGGGGCAGCACCTGGGCCAGGCCGGTGTAGGGCGTG
The DNA here is from genome assembly GCA_049514055.1 of Tepidisphaeraceae bacterium. Classification (GTDB taxonomy): domain Bacteria; phylum Planctomycetota; class Phycisphaerae; order Tepidisphaerales; family Tepidisphaeraceae; genus JANYKD01. The sequence continues at coordinate 19,623 of JBEKVL010000015.1, forward strand.
CTGAAGGTCTGGTACTTCTTGGTGAGCTGGTTCTCGAAGTTGTACGAACCACAGAAGTAGTCTTCGGTGCCCGTTCCGCAGATCGTCGGGAATTCCTTGTCGCCATCCATGAAGAACTTGATCTCGCCCTCGCCCCACCAGCCAGGACTGCGGACTTCCCAGGCTAGGTACTCACATTCCGCACCCCCATTTGTGGGTTTAAGGTGCCCTGAGCCAGGCAAATGGCGAGAAAACACGGCAAACAGGTGGTATTCCGCAAGCGGGGTATTCAGTTGACTCAAGTTGTCGAT
>JBEKVL010000016.1:0-19486 GCA_049514055.1 Tepidisphaeraceae bacterium
GGCGTGTTCAGCTCGAACTGCCTGGTCGTTTCCGGCAGGCAGGAGCGGTCGTCGCAGGGTTGATAGACGACCGAGAGCAGGATGGGGCCGATACCGGTCATGTCGCCTTTGAAGTGGACTTCGAGGACGGCTTCGCCCGTGAAGACGGGGATTTCCCGGCCGGCCAGGGTGAGTTCCTGCGGGTCGGGATACTTGTAGAAAGCGACCGTCGGGACGGCGTCGCCGAGGACGGCGATCTGCGTGGGGATCATCTCGCGGGCGGCCGGGTTGGAATGGATGTGCCAGCCGTCTTTGATGCGGAAGAGGATGTGCAGTTCGCGCGGGTTGGGCCAGGCGGCGTGAAGCTCGACGACTTCGTCGGCGAGTTCCTGCGGGGATGCGGGGCGCTCGGGCTCCCGCACGCCGGGGACGGTGATGGCGGTGTGGACAGCTAGGTGCTCGATGAGGGCGGTGACCATGGACGACATGCCTTCGCCCTGTTCGGCGATCTGGCGGGCGAAGGTGCCCAGGATGCCGGCGGAGATGTCGGTGCGGCCGAGTTTGAGGGCGACGATGGCGGCGATGGCGTTGCCGGAGGGCAGGGGGGAGTCGTGGGCGAGTTTCTGCCGGAGTGGCAGGTCGGTGGCGTCGGCGGGGGTGAAGAAGAAGGCGCGGGAGGGAAGCGACGGAGCGACGGAGCGACGGAGTGGTGAAGGGGCGGCGGGGAGAATGCCCTCACCCCGGCCCTCTCCCTGAGGGAGAGGGAGAGCTGGAAGCCCGTGCGACGAGGGATCCGGCGTCGGGTCGTCCTTCTGGCGAAGAGGGACATCGGCGAAGCGGGAGATCATGAGGTCGGCGATGTCCGCGGCGTGCTCCCGCCATTGCGGCTCGCCAGTGGCTTCGTGCAGTTCGAGCAGGGCGTGGGCCAGCATGGCGTAGTCGTCCAGGAAAGCGTCGTGCTGGGGCTGGCCGTCGCGACTGGTGCGCCAGAGGGTGCCGTCGGATTGGCGATGGGTGGACAGCAGGAACTCGGCGGCGTTGGTGGCGGCCTCGACGTAACGCGGCTCAGACAACACGCGGCCGCAATAGGCCAGCGCACGAATCATCAAGGCGTTCCAGCTTGTGATGATCTTCGTGTCCAGCGACGGCTGCTTACGCCGGTTTCGCGTGGCCAGCAATTTCGCGCGCATGGGGGCCAGGCGGGCATCGAGTGACTGTTCGCTGATGCCCATGTCGCCGGCCACCTGCGCCAGGGGACGCGGCAGGAAGAGCACGTTCTTTTCCGGAACGCCGGGTCCGTGATGCGGGTCGGCGAAATTCGGACCCTGGTCCAGGCCATATATCCGTGAGAATAGCTTGGAGTCCTCGGCTGCGAGCGTCTCCGTTACCTCGTTGGCGATCCAGAGATACGGCTCGCCCTCTTTCGCATCGACCTCGGCATCGAGCGCCGTGTAAAACGTCCCAGCCGAACTGGTCATTTCACGCAGGACGAAATCGCAGATGCCACGGGCAACCTGGGCGTACCGGGTCTGGGCTGAAGTGCTGCCGGTGCCCTCACCGGCAGTCCTTTGCCAGGGCCCATTGCCGGCGCGGGCGTCGGTGCCACTTTGCCGCGATGCCTCCGCGTAGACCCAGGCCAGCATCGCATTGTCGTAGAGCATGATCTCAAAATGCGGCACGAGCCAGCTTGCGTCGGTCGAGTAGCGGTGAAAGCCGCCGCCGAGGTGATCGCGGATTCCACCGTCGGCCATGGCGTCGAGCGCGTGGCGAAGCTGCTTGACGAGTCTCTCGCGTTCCTTGGCATCGGTGCGGTGCGAGAGGTAGACGAGGATCAGCTCCAGCAGTGTCTCTCGAGGGAATTTCGGCGCGGAGCCAAAACCGCCGAATGTCGGCTCATAGTCGGCCGTCGAGCGGCGCAGTAGTTCGTGGACGAGATCGCCATCGAGCGTTGTATCCTTCCGTGGTGCGGCCGGCTCGGCGATCTCGCGGAGGATGTCCATGAGCTGCTCGCCACTGCGCTGGACTTGCTCCGGCCGGTTGCGCCAGGCGTCGTCCACCGCGCCGAGGACGGTGAGAAACCCCGCCATGCCCTGCCGGTCGGTCGGCGGGAAGTACGTTCCGCCATGAAACGGCCGGCCGTCGGGCATCAGGAACACGCTCATCGGCCAGCCGCCGCGATGCGTCAGCACCTGCACGGCGTTCATGTAGAAGCTGTCCACGTCCGGCCGTTCTTCGCGGTCGACCTTGATGCAGATGAACTGCCGGTTCATCTCGGCGGCGACGGCGTCGTTTTCAAACGACTCGCGTTCCATGACGTGGCACCAATAACAGGTGGAGTAGCCGACGGAGAGGAAGACGGGTTTGTTCTGCGCCTTGGCGGCCGCGAACGCCTCCGGCCCCCAGGGATACCAGTCCACCGGGTTGTGGGCGTGCTGGAGGAGATAGGGCGAGGTTTCGTGGATGAGGCGGTTGGGCATGGTAGTAGTGGGTAGTGGATAGTCGGTAGTCGATAGTGTTGTCTCCTCTGTGTCTGTGAACTATCGACTACCTACTACCAACTATCAACTGCACCTCATTCTATGACGATCGTGCCCACGTCCACCACATCCTTGGCTTTTTCCAGCCGCAGGGTGATGGCCTGGCGTTTTTCGTTGGGGCGGCCGAAATTGGTGATGACCTCCGCCTGCAGCGTGGCCGGGCCGGAGAGACTCTGCTGGCGCGAGCCGTAGAAGTTGGCCTGGATCTTGTACTGGCCTTTCATGGCTTTTCGCAAACAGTATTCCTCGGGGCCGTAGCCCTGGGTGAAGTCGTTGGAGAGCCGGCCGCCGATGGTGGTGCGATTGTGGTCGTACATGCAGAGTTCGCCGGAAGGCTCCGTGACCCAGAGATCAAGGTCGGTAAGGTCTGCGTCCCAGGTCAGCACAATGCGTACTTCGCAGTCGAGAAGTTTCACAAGCCGCTTGTCGATGGGGTTGGGCGGAAGCTGGCCGCCGAGGGGGATTTGCTGCATCCGGCTCCAGACGCGGTTGGCCTCCATCAGGGCGATGGTCTCGATCTCGGGGAAGCGGTCGTAGGTGTGCATGACAACGTGGTTCAGGAGTTCGAGTGCGCGGGTGTAGTCAGCGACGAGCGTCGAGCCCTCTTTCTGCGGGCCTTCGGCGCGGGCGATCAGGGCCAGGGCCAGGTCGCGATGGCTCTGGGGTTCTTCGGGGCGCAGGCGCAGGACTTTCTCGAAGAGGTCGATGGCGAGACTGTATTCGCCGACCTGCGCCAGACGATAGGCCGCCACGCGGAGCAACGCGGGCGAATCGAGTTCGAGTTCGGCGATGTTGGTGAGGATGCGGATGCCGATGTCGCGCTGGTTCTTCTCGATGAAGAAGTTGGCACAGTCGAGATAGAAGGCGGGCGACGCGCTGGCCACGCGTTCCTTGAGATAGACGCTGTAGGCATCCTCGGGCTTGGCCAGGCGGAGTTTGATGAGGTACGGGGTCTCGGGGTTCCATGGTTTTATCGAGATCGTGGCGGTGGTTTCACGACCGCCTTTGGCACCATCGAAGCCGAGGGAGTTGCGAGCGTGACTGGCGGATGCTCCGACAGCTTGCAGATCCGAAACGTAAGCCTGAACCCCGTCAGCTTCGCCTCCGGTGGGGTGGGGATCGTTGGCTCGGAGTTCGTCGCGGCGTGCCTCTGCCTGGGCCGGCGTGGTGGGTGCCGCAGTGTCAGGCGGATGGATGCCCGGCGCCGGAGCCGGGGCTCTGGCCGGGGTGGGATGTACTCCATTGGCGGCCCAAGCACCGCCGCCACCACCACCACCGCGCGTCAGTCCCTCAGGCTTGGCCTCGGGCGGCGCGACGTACTTGAAGTTGTCGGGATACTTGTACGCTTTCTCCCACCAAGCCACGCGCTCGTTCCACATCTTGGCGACTCGTTCGATCTTGTCGGCCGCCTGTTTTTGCTCCTGCTGCTTCTGCTCGCCGATTTTCTTTTGATACGCTACGTACATCTCCTCGCGGGTCTTGGGCGGGGTGATTTTGTATTGCAGGTACTGTTCGAGCGTTTCCAGTACGAGCAGCGATGTGTTGGGGGTGACCACGCCGAACTCGCGGCCAAGGGCCAGGATCGCGTCGTGGTTCTTCTGTTCCTCCACGGCCAGTTCGGCGATGCGCCGCTGCGCCCATGCACGCGGAACCAGCGATCCCTCGGCCGCTCCGGCCTGGCTCAGCACGACCGTTGCGCTGGAGGTGATGCGGGTGCCGTGGCCGTAGTTGAGCGTGAGCTTGGCCGCGGGGCTGGCGAGCTTCCCGGCGACGACGACTCGACCAATCGCGGGCTGCGGGTGCGAGGGGACGATGTTCACTTCGCCTTCGTCGACCTTGACAGAGAGAAGCGCATACGGCTGGTGGCCGAGAAGCGCGATCGCCTGTGCATCATCCATGCGAGTCAGGTTGGCGTACGCGCCGCCCGATCGCTCGCCAATGGCGGCGAGGATGGCATGGTTGGCCCGCGAGTCGGAGGAGATGGTGTAAACGGGAACAGGGAGTTTCTCCGGCATGGCCGGGCCAAGATTGCCGTTGCCATCTGAGAAGAGCAGGGCATATTCAGCGCCCTGGGGCATCGCGAGTTTGGAAAGATCGGTGGCACCGTCGTAGCTGGTTTCCTTCAGATAGGCGATCAGGCCGCCGTCGTCCGCGCCGTTGATCTTGAAACTGCGAGGCGGCTCGGCCGCGTTGCTGAAGCGGATCACTTCAACCTGCGTGCCGTTGCACTGCTTGAGGAAGCCGGCCAGAAGTTTGAGTTCGCGGTCCTTGTCGGCGGCCGCGCGGCTGAGGCTCGCGTCCCAGAGAATGGCAATGGCGCGGGGACTGGCGCGGTCGACGTCCACTGCGTCCGAGGCCGGGAGGTCGCTGACGAGGAAGTAGTGTTGAACGCCGGCCTCGGCGATGCGCTTCTCGACGGAAACCCGCTGCCGTGGCAGGCCGGGGATGGCGACGCGCAAATCACCCTTGAACTGGACGTCCCGGTAGGTCCGTTGGTAGACCGTCCGGCCATCCGCTTTCGCCGCCTGCATGTCGGCCGGGCCGGTCAGCTTCGGTTCGCCGGGCGTGCCGAGAACCTCGACCTTGAGGTTCATCTCGCCCACGCTCTGGCCCCATTGCAGGGGCAGCAGATAGTTCAGGCCATCGGGCGTGGCGAAGAGTTCAGAGACGTATTGCACGCGAACCGTGCGGGTGCCGCGCGCGGGGATCGGGTAGATGCGCGTACGATAATTGTCCCCGGCCACATGCTCCATGAGGCCGGGGTCGATGCCCTTGCGGAGTTCGGTCTCGTAGGTGATGCGGGCCTCGTGCTTCTCGACCGGCACGCCATCGACGAGTTGGCCGTTCACATCCAGCCCGAATCCGGAGACGGTTGCGCCTTCGGGCAGCGGAAAGCGCAGGTCGCCTTCAAGGACGCGGTCGTTGGGGTTGGAGAAGGTCAGCGTGGTCGTGGTCTCGGCGAGGTAACCGTCGATCACGATCCGCAGATCGGCTTTGGTGATCGAGAGGGGCGTCTCGGTCTTGCCCTGCTGCGCAATCAGTTGCGGGCCAACGATCGGCGGCATCGGTTTGCGATGGTCCACTTGGGCGTCGGCGACGGCGAGAAGGAGCATGATGGCCGAGAGGAAAGCGAGAGCGCGCATAAGACCTCCGTGATATCAAACAAGACGCTCGTTTGAGGATTTGGACGCGCGCGACCGAGGAAAGTTCCATGGACGTGCCCTGTCGCCGTTGCAGCGTGCGGCCCTTCTTCCGGGCGCTTCATCTTCACCACAAACCGTCATCCCGAGCGTACTCGCGAGGGATCTGGCCTCGGAGTCCAAAGCCAGATTCTTCGCGAGTACGCTCAGAATGACAACTGTGGTGGTACAAACAGTTTACAGCTTGCCCGGATTCTCGGGTACACCATCGTTCCTGATGAGTGGCACTCCCGCTTCACCGCAACAGAGTTGAGTGTATCATGGGACGAGTCAAACGGACTCGCGGCAAGCTTTATGCGCACCCCGACAACGCCGACAACCTGCCGGCCGGGTGGCCGACGCACATGGAGCTGGAATGGATCACGCCAAGCGTACCACGGGCCGAGGTGGAGAAAGCGGAACTGAAAGTGGTGTACAAGCTGGTGAAGCTCAGGTCCGGAACACCGGCGAAAGAATTGGCGGACATGGTGGGAAGAATGGATTAGGGTCTGCCCGTTTATTTTGGCAACCCGCCTGCCTGTAGCCGCGATCGGTGATCGCGGTCCCCTGCCGCGATCACCGATCGCGGCTACAGAAGTCAATTGCCAGAATCCGCAGTCACGCCCGATGGACTAGGTCGCGGAATCGTCATGCAACATTCAGGCTGCTCGTGCGTTGGGTATGAATATAGAGTCCGCGAGTCCAGGGATGTTTCAGGAGAAAATCATGTTCAAACAACTCGGCCTGTGGGTGGCGCTGTTTGCGATGGCCGTTCTGCCGGTGGTTTCGCGCGGAGCGGTGGCGGTGGGCGACAAACCGCAGTGGGTCGCCAAGGACATCGACGGCAACCAGATCGGCGCGGCGGCGTTTGACGGCAAGATGGTGCTGGTCGACTTCTGGGCGACATGGTGCGGGCCGTGCATGGCGGAAGTGCCGCACATGATCAAGGTTAATGAGGAGTACGGGCCAAAGGGTCTGGTAATTGTCGGCATCAGCCTGGATCGGGACAAGACCGCGTGGCAGCAGGGAATCCAGGCCAAGGGCATGAAGTGGATGCATTCCCTGGATTCGCAGAACGCGCCGCCGCTTGCGGCCGCGTGGGGCGTGGACAGCATCCCGCGGACGTTCCTGTTCAGCCCGGAAGGCGAACTGCTCTGGACGGGCCATCCGGCACAGATGGATGCACCGCTGACGGATGCGTTCAAGAAGTTTACCCCGCGCACACTGGACAAGAAGACGCTGGCCGAGGCAACGGCGGCACTGGACAAGGCCGAGACCGCTGTGAAGAACAACGACATGGCCGCGGCAGCGCGGGCGATGGCGAAGTTGCCCCCGGCGGCCGCGAAGGAGAAGACGCTGGCGCCGCGCGTCGAGCAGTTGCAGAAGGATGTGTCGACGTATGTCTCCGGAATTCTCGGCGAGGCGGAAGAACTCCTGGGCAAACAGGACTATGCCGGCGCGATCGCGAAGCTGGGGCCGGTGGCGCTGTTGCCGGGCATGCCTGAGTCGAAGAAAGCGGCCGAGAAACTGACGGCGATCAAGGCCATGCCGGAAGCCAAGGCGGCGTTCGAGGCCGCGGCAAAGGCGGAACAGGAAAGGGCGAAGGCGGCACGATCCGAAGAGGCCCTGGCCGCGGCGAAGAAGCTCAAGGGCGACAAGAAGGACGAGCAGGCATATCTGGCATTCAAGGACGTGGCCCGGCAGTATGCCGCGCTGCCCGCGGGCGCGGCGGCGGCCGAGGAGGTGGCCGCTTATGAGAAGGATCCCTCGTTCGTCAAGCGGGTGACGACCGGCGCCAGCGAGGCCAAGGCCCGCGCTGCGCTGAACCTGGCCAACAGCTACAAGAACGCCGGCCGAGCCGATCTGGCGAAAACGAAGTATCAGGCGGTGATCGACCAGTTCCCCGGCACGCCATCGGCGGAAGACGCGAAAAAGGCGCTGGAGGAGTTGCCGAAGGAGTGAGGGGGTTGGCAGGCGGGACTCCGGCTTCGTATGTAGCCGCGATGGGTCATCGTGGCGGGGAGCCGCGATCGATGATCGCGGTTACAAACGGATCGCCACAAGGGACGGTGTCACCTGGTCCAGCCAACCGCCGTTACTGTCCTCGCGATCCCCATCCGCTCCAGCGTCTTCCCGAACCACGCGGGCCCCAGGCGCTCGCGGCCGAAAAAGATCGCCGCCGCGACCGCGACCGGGGTCCAGGTGGAAATGTCGGCCAGCGCTGCGTCGAGACCCTTGGGGGAGTTGGCCACGACTTCGCGATGCTCGGCCGGGTCGAGGCGCCGCCGGATTTCGGCGTAGTCGAAGGGCGTTCGGGCGAGGAAGATCAATTCAGGCTGGCGCAATACTGCATCTCTGACAATTGCGACCAGTGACATGCTGTTCACGTCGTCGGCCGTCAGAGACAGTTCCTCCTTTAGTTCGCGCAGGGCCTCGGCGCAGACATCAACATCCTCGGCCGGCTCGAGTGCTCCGGCGAAGGGGTGGACATATCCGGGGTAATAGAACACGCGGTCATTCCGTCGCCCCAGGAGCAGCAGCCCGTCGGCACTCTCCAGCGCGACACTAAGCCCGACCGGATCTGCCAACTGGCTCGCCTCAGGCGGCGCATCTTCGCGCAAACGCGCCATATTCGTCCCCACAAACGTCCTGTAGCTCGTCCGGCTGATCCGCAGGCAGAGGTTCTCGCCGTCCCGGGCGGCCTGTTCGAGCCGGCACAGCGCCCCGTCGAAAAGATGAACGTCCGTCCGGCTCGCCGCTTTACGCCATTCCCGTTCGATCTGTTGCTCTGTGGCGGGCGTGGGCGCGAAAGTTGACGTGTCCCAGACGCATTGGACCTGGCGAGGCAGCCACCGGCCGAGCATGAGAATATCGAACATGGCCACAGATTACCCGGAATTCGCGGCCGTGGAACAGGCGAAAACGCCCTCGCTCCCGCGGCGTATTCAGGGGCGCAAGCATGTCTCACGAAGGATCGCATCACATGAGCAAGCGTATTTCGTGTCGCGGGTTTCTGCGGTCTTCGGCAGCGGTCTCCACCGCCATGGCCATGGCCTTGGCCAGCCACTCCATCGACCTCATGCACTACATCACCGGCGTGACGTTCCCCAGGAGTTTCGAGGACCGGCTGCGCTGCGTCCGCAGCCGCGGTACGCCGCACGCGCCGCCGGACGCCGGCTACCAGCACGCGGTCGCGGCGCCGATGGCCGTCCGCGCCATGGACACCGGCAGGCGAATCATCATCGATCCGGCCAAACGTGAAATCCGCGAGGGTTAATTATGAACAAGCTACACCACCAGTGGGACAGACTTTCCTGTCTGTCATCGTCTTCAGTGGGGCAGACCTTCCTGTCTGTCCCCTTCTCCCGCCGTTCCTTCTTGGCCGCTTCCGTCGCCGCTTTGAGCCTGCCCGCCATGGCCGAGGCATCCCCCTGGCAGATCGGCTGCTTCACGCGCCCGTGGGACGCCTTCGACTACCGCGTCGGCCTCGACGGCATCGCCGAGGCCGGCTTCCGCTACGTCGGCCTGATGACCGCCAAAGCGCCCCGCAGCATCATCGTCACGCCGGACGTGCCCGAGGCCGAAGTGCAGGAGATCGCGGCCGAGATCAAGCAGCGCAAACTCACCGTCGTCTCCGTCTACGGCGGCAACATCGCCATCGACAAATCACTGCGCGACGGCATCGACTCCCTCAAGCGCCTCATCGACCGCTGCGCCATGGTCGGCTGCCAGAACCTCATGATGGGCGGCGTCGGCAGTCCGCAGTTGTATGACAACTACTTCAAGGCCATCGCCGAATGCTGCGGCTACGCGGCCGACAAACACATGGGCATCAGCATGAAACCCCACGGCGGACTCAACGCCACCGGCGCCCAGTGCCGCAAGGCCGTTGAGCGCGTCAACCATCCCAATTTCCGCATCTGGTACGATCCCGGCAATATCTTCTACTACTCCGACGGCAAGCTCGATCCGGTTGATGATGCCCCGTCGGTTGATGGCCTGGTCGCGGGCGTGTCGATCAAGGATTTCAAGCTGCCCAAGGAAGTCCTGCTCACGCCCGGCGACGGGCAAGTGAATTTCCCCAAGGTCTTGGCCCTGTTGAAGAAGGGGGGATTCAATAAAGGCCCGCTGGTGATCGAGACACTGAGAACAGGGGACGCCAAACAGATGACGGCCGAGGCCATGCGCGCGCGGGAGTTCGTCGAATCAGTGGTGAAGCCGTAAGACTACTCCTCGCCGAACATCAGAATGGCGTCGCTCACGTACTGCGGGAGTTTCTCCTGGGCCTCCTGGATGACTTCCAGCGGGATCTGGCCGTCGAAACTGGCCGCGTCCTGGAGTTGCTGGCGGGCGGTAAGGTCGAAGCCGATGGCATCCTCGCAGCACAGGGTGTCGGCCGTATAGACGATGCTGACCATCGGCCGCTGTTCCGGCTCGGCCAGGCTGGGATAGTGGTGATAGGCCGCGACCGAACGGCAGAATTCGGGGAAGCCCCATTTGGTCGCCAGAGCCCCGCCGATTTCGGCGTGGTTGCAGCCGATGATTTCCAACTCCAGCGAGGTGAACGGCGTGGCCGTGTTCCTGGCGGCCCGGCAGACCTGCCGCAGCTTGCCGGGACATGCCTGTAGTTCGACGAGCAGCCCGACATCGTGGATCAGGCCGGCCAGGAATGCCTGTTCGGCCAGGGGTTTGCAGACGCGCCTGGTGATCTCGCGCGAGGCGGCCGCGACGGCCACCGAATGGGTCCACAGGTCGCGGGCGGTGAAGTCGTCCGAGATGGTTGCGTGATTGAAGAGCTGGCCGATGGTGGCACTGATGGCCAGGGTGTGTACAGCGTCGAATCCCAGCATGACGATGGCCCGGTCGACCGTGTCGATCTTGTAACGCCGGGCGTAAAGTGAACTGTTTGCCAGCCGCAGGATCTTGGCCACCAGTGCCGGATCGTGGGAGATGATGCGGTGCAGGTCGGTGGCCGTGCTTTTGGGGTCGTTGACGATTTGCGTGATTCGGGCCGTGACCTCCGGCAATGTGGCGATGGAATCGAGATCGTCAACAAGTTCGGCGATGCGTTCGTTGGTTGTCAGTGCGGTCTCGATCGACATGGCGCTGCTCCGGCAAGAGGGACCCGGGGGCACAAAACAGAACTCCGCTATAGGCCTATCGGCCGGGGACGCAGGCGGGTTGAGGCCTGCCGGCCCGCCAACCGCAGTCCCCCCGGCCGCCAGGAGCGAGGTTGGAGGGTTTCCGGACTGTGGGTCGTCATTTACCCGTCTCCCCTGTTCACATCGCCCGACGACGTTGTATAATGCCAGACTCATGAATTGGATGTAACGTGCTGCTCCGGTTATCGAGGTCTGACCCATGATGAAGGGTTTTATACACAACCCGGATTCTCCACCGGCCGCAATGTCGCCGATCGCGGTGTCGGCCGGCGGGAGCATCGCCCTCAGCGCGAACGTTCTTGTTCTCAACAAGTTTTATCAGGCCATCCGGGTCATCAACGTGAAACGCGCCTTCTGCCTGCTCTGCAAGGAGATGGCGGAGGTCATCCACATCGACAGCCACGCCCACGGCGACAGCCGCTGGCAGAACCTCGACCTGGAGAGCTGGCAGGAACTGTCGCAGCTCAAGGCCGAGTTCGAGCCGGATGCCTACGACTGGATCCACACGGTGCGCCTTCAGATCGCCGTTCCGCGGATCATCCGCCTGCTGGGCTATGAGAAACTGCCCCGACAGGATGTGAAATTCAACCGCCGCAACATCTACGCCCGCGATTCCAGCCGCTTCCAGTACTGCGGCAAGAAGTTCTCCACCACCGAGTTGTCGCTCGACCATGTTGTTCCTCGCAGCCAGGGCGGCCGGGCGGTCTGGGAGAACATCGTCTGCTGCTGCGTGAAGTGCAATGTCCGCAAAGGCGGCCGCACGCCCGAGCAGGCGCGCATGCACCTGATCAGCAAGCCGGTGAAACCCAAACGGTCGCCGGTGATCAACATCCGTCTGGCCGACGAGCGCTACGCGAGCTGGAAACAGTTCCTCGATACGGCCTATTGGACGGTCGAGCTGAAGTGAGGCTCCCGTTCGGCTGTCGGGAGCACCGCCTTCAGGCGGTTCTGAACCCGCACAAGACCCCCGGAAGCCGGTACTCCGGACGTACGATTTGCCTCCGGCCCTCCGGCACGCTAGGGTTATCCATCTGACAAACAAATTCAAAGGAGACTCGCATGAAACACGTTCTGCTTCTCGCCGTTGCCATGGTTCTGGGTTGTTTCCAGGTGGCATGTTCAGCGGACAACAAGGAGCCCGCGAAGGGCGACAAGGTGGCGGTGTGTGAGATCGGACCCACCAAGGGCAACACGGTCAAGGGCCTGGTGACCTTCACACAAATCGGTGACAAGGTGAAGGTGGTGGCCGATGTCTCGGGCTTTGAGCCCAACACCAGGCACGGCTTCCACATCCACGAAGGCACCGAGTGCGGCGAGGACGGCATGAAGGCCGGCGGCCACTACAACCCCGAGAAACACGAGCACGGCCTGCCCGACAAGGCCATGCGCCACGCCGGCGATTTCGGAAACCTCGAAGCCGACAAGGATGGCAAGGCCCACCTCGAGCTGACCGTGGAAGGCATCACCATTGATGGCGACAAGAACCCCATTCTGGGGCATGCCATGATCGTTCACGCCAAACTCGACGATGGCAGCCAGCCAGTCGGCAACGCGGGAGCGCGCATCGGCTGCGGGCTTATCAAGCTCAAAGACAAAGAGGCGAAATAGCAATCAACGCGGCTTTGTCGCAGCCAGGAGAAGACCAGACACGAAGGCACGAAACGGGGCATGGCAACGGAGGCTGATCCGTGACGGGCATCATGTTTGCACGTCGGTTGATCAGATTGATGATGCCTTGGAACGGATGCCGTCGAATCGCCAGAAACAGCTTCGCGACTTCGTGTTGAATCCTCTCACGCCGGGAAGGATCTGCCGCTTGTGGCTACGCGGGTTTCGGAGCCGCTTCTATCCGGGCGAGCAGTTCGCGGCACTGTAAACTCGTGGCCAGCGCGTCGGGAAAATGCCGTGCCGCCGAAACGGCCTGGCCGGGCTCGCCCATCGCCGCGTACATCTGCATGAGCTGGAAGAGGAGCACGGCATCGGTCGGGTTCTCGCGCAGGCGGTTGTATACGGCGATCGCCTCCTGGTATTGCTGCTGGCCGGAACTGGCCGATGCGCCGCGAAGCTGTTCGATCGGCAGGTTGAAGGCGGTGTGGCAGTGCATGCATTCCGAAACCCGCTGGGCTCCGGAAATCGGGAATACGGGGAGGAAGAAGACCGTGAACCAGGTGCGGATGCTCCTGCCGACAAAACATGTTGTTGCCCCGCAGCTTGGACAGCGAATCTCCACGGGCGGACCACCCTCGCCGGAACGCATCTGGCGAGTGCCAAAGAGGATGATGAATCCGCGGCGGACTGGTCGATGGGGCATGAGGCGCCTTTCGAACTTGACACCTTGAGTTTACAGAGCATTCCCGGTTTTGTAACGCCCGCTGGTTCCACAACCTCGATGTCTGGTGTTACACTGGCCGCGATATGGGTCGCAGATGCTTCGTCTGGCTCGCGTTCCTTCTGCTGGTCGTCTGGCCGGCCGTAGTGCTGGGCCGCGCCGGCGGCGGGGGGGGCTTCCATGGAGGTGGTGGGGGCGGATTTGGCGGCGGCGGCCGCTCGAGTGGCGGGTTCGGCGGCTCCGGGGGCTTTCACTCATCGCACTCCGGCGGCAGCGCAAACGACGCCGCCAGCACCCTCGTGCTCGTCGTCATCATCATTGTGGTTGTCATCTTCATCCTGGCCGCCAGACAGGCCAAAACCAGCTTCCAGGAGCGCGTCATCAGCGACTGGAGCGAGCGCCGCGACGCCTATAACCACGCCGAGGCCGTGGCTCTGATCGAGGCGTCCGATCCCGGCTTCAACCGTGATGCCTTCGTCGCCCGCATGCGCCGGGCCTTTGACCTGATCCAGCAGGCGTGGTCGGCGCAGGACCTTTCACGCGTCCGCGCCTTCATCTCCGACGGCGTACACGAGCGGTTCTCACTTCAGTTTGAGGAACAGAAACTGATGGGCTACCGCAACCTCACGGTGCTCAAGGCCATTCACCGCTCGCTGATCGTCGATGCCGAGTTCGACGAGGTGTTCGAAACCCTGACCGTCGTCTTCGAGGCGTCGGTGGTCGACTATCGCGAGTCGCTGGCCACCGGCCAGAGGATCTCCGGCAGCGACGGCCCGCCGCGTTTCACCGAGTACTGGTCATTCATCCGCCGGCGCGGCGCCAAGACACTGCGCGATCATCCCGGCCTGATCGAGGGTAACTGCCCCAACTGCGGGGCGTCCATCGAACTCAACCAGAACGCCAACTGCACCCACTGCGGCGCCGTGCTCCGCTCGGGCGAACACGACTGGGTCTTGTCGGAAATCACCCAGGAATCGGAATGGAGCCCGGGTCGCGGACAGGCCGTACCCGGCGTAGCGGCCCTGCAGCAGCGTGATCCTGGTTTCAGCCGCCAGCACATCGAAGACCTCGCCTCCGTCATCTTCTGGCGCAAGGCCATGGCCGAACTCAAGGGCGACGTGGCGTATCTCAGAAAGATGGCCAGTGACGAGTTGTGCGGGCGTTATCAGGCGGGCATGTCGGCCGGCGGCTCACGGGCGATCTATGCCGACTGTGCCGTCGGGTCGGTCGACTCGCTCGCCATCGGCGGCGGCGAACAACGCGACCGGGCACTCGTGCAGGTGACCTGGGAGGGCCAGCGGTTCATGATCGCGGGTGATCGCCTCGACCAGACCAGCCACCGCGCGATTCAGCGGACCATGCTGGTGCTCGAGCGACAGCGCGGCCTGGCCAGCGCTCCCCAGGCCGGCATCAACTCCGCCCACTGCCCCGGTTGCGGCGGCCCGCAGACCGCGACCACCACCAATGCCTGCGAATTCTGCGGCAAGGTGCTCAACGACGGCTCCACCGGCTGGGTGCTGACGGACCTCATGCCCGTCGCCTCGCAAGCCGCCCAGCAACTCCTGCGGAGCCTCGAGGAGCATCCGGAACCGCCGCCGCTCCCCAAGCCGCGACGCGGCGGCCTGTTGTCGTGGGTGGTCGGCGTCGTGGTGGCCGACGGCGTGGTCACGCAGGAAGAGCGTGAGATGCTTCGCCAATTGGCCTCGCGGCAGAAGATTTCCCAACAGGCGGTCGACGCCATGCTCGCCTCGGCGCTGGCCGGGCAATTCGAGAGCATTTCGCCGGTGGATCAGGCCGAGGCTCAGGAGTGGCTGAGCGCCATGATTGAAGCCGCCCTGGCCGACGGCAAGATCGTGGATGAGGAGTGGGTGATGCTCCGCCGCATGGCGGGCCGGGCGGGTCTTTCCGAAAGCGCGCTCCAGGAACTGGTGCGGGGCCTTCGCGCCACTGCTTATCGGTCTGCCTGGACCAGCCTGACCGATACGCGCGTTACAGATTCACATTCGCCGGGCGTGAAATCCTCAAAATAGACCATCTGCGCCGCTTATGCGGTTCAGGCCTCCTTCAACGCTTCCGATGCCTGTAACGGATCGGCACAAGCCCATCCCATCGCCCCAAAGCTGTTGGAGGAGTTCATGGCTCAGGAGCAAAGCGATCGGCAGTTGTTGGATCGAAACGCCAAGCGCGTCGAAAGCTGCCCCAGGGACAGCCAGACGAGCAAGGCCCAGACCTATACGGCCGCCAACACTGCGAGTTGGGAGGATTCCGACGATCGCGAACCGGAGCGGTGGGATGGGCTGTCGTGATTGTTAGTTGCCAGTTGTTAGTTGCCAGTATAGTGACAACCGGCAACTAACAACTGGCAACTTGCAACTACCATGGTACGTTACTGCCCGATGCAGAAGACCATCGTCATCAACGCGGTCGGGCTGACGCCGTCGCTCCTCGGAGCGCACACGCCGAATCTGGCCGCGTTTGTGAATAAGGGGCAACTCGCCTCCGTCGGCCCCGTTCTGCCGGCCATCACCACCACTGTCCAGAGCACGTACCTCACCGGCGCCACGCCAGCCGAGCATGGGATCGTCGGCAACGGCTGGTACTTCCGCGATGAGTGCGAGATCGGGTTCTGGCGCCAATGCGACGTCCTCGTACAGCGGCCGCGTATCTGGGAAAAGGCCCGCCAACTCGATCCGGCATTCACCTGCGCCAACTGCTTCTGGTGGTATGCGATGTACTCGCGGGCGGATGTCGCCATTACGCCGCGGCCCATGTATCCGGCCGACGGGCGAAAACTGCCCGACGTCTGGACCAATCCCCCGCAGCTTCGGTTCGATCTCCAGAAGGAACTCGGCCAGTTCCCGCTCTTTAACTTCTGGGGCCCGGCGACATCCATCGCCGCCTCGCGCTGGATCGCCGAATCGGCCATCCGTGTCGACCGCCGGTTCAATCCCACGCTCAACCTGATCTACCTGCCGCACCTGGACTACAGCTTCCAGAGATTCGGCCCGGATCTCTCGCATCCGCGCATCCAGCAGGATCTTCGCGAGTTGGACGATGTTTGCGGGCGGCTGTTCGAACATTTCGCCAAGGCCCGCATTGTCGTGCTATCTGAGTATGGCATCGCCCCTGTGAGCCGGCCGGTGCATCTCAACCGCAGATTGCGCCAGGCCGGTTTGCTCTGCATCCGCGAAGAACTCGGCCACGAACTGCTCGATGCCGGCGCGAGTCGTGCGTTCGCCGTGGCCGATCACCAGTTTGCCCACATTTACGTCAACGACGCCTCGTCACTCGATCAAGTCCGCGAGTTGATCGCGCGTACTCCCGGCGTGGCCGAGGTGTTTGACGCCGCGGGCAAGCAGGCCCACCACCTCGATCATTCCCGCAGCGGCGAACTGATCGCCGTGGCCGAGCCGGATGCGTGGTTCACGTACTACTATTGGCTCGATGACGCCCGCTGCCCCGACTTCGCCCGCACGGTCGATATCCACCGTAAACCCGGCTACGACCCCGTCGAACTGTTTCTCGATCCTTCGCTTTTCGCTCCCAAGCTGAAGATTGCCTGGAAGCTCTGGCAGCGAAAGCTCGGCTTGCGAACGCTCTTGGATGTGATTCCCCTCGATTCCTCGCTCGTCAAAGGCTCCCACGGCCGCGTGCCCGCATGCCCCGAGGATGGCCCGCTGCTCACCACCAACCAGCCCGGCCTTGTGCCGGCCGGGCAAGTCGAGGCCACGGCTGTATATTCCGTGTTGATGGACCATCTGGCGCGGTAGCTGGGGACCAATAACACGGGGACGTAGTAGTATGTAGGGTCCGCTCCAGCGGACGCGGCACGACGCGGCCACGCCGAACCGCGTCCGCTGAAGCGGACCCTACGCAGACAGGCTCAGAACTTGGGAAGCAGAATCGTATCGAGATCGAGTTGCGGGTCGGTCGTGGTGGTGTCCTTGCTGGCGGTGTCAGGAGAGTCCTGCCAGCCCTCAATGCTGAGCTTCGCCGCTGTGAAGATGCCATCCTTGTTCGCGCCAACCCACATGGTCTGCGCCCATTCAACGTGGCCGTCGTTGTAGAGAATGTTCTGACCGTCCTGCTCGTGGTTGCGGCTGTTGGCCAGACGCTGCTGGGCAGGGACCGAACTGCTGGTCAGAGCCGCGACCACACCGGCATTGGCGGTGGTGAAGCCGTCGTTGCGATCGGCAGCGATGGCGAAGTCGGCCGTGACATTGGGAGACCATTTGTACCCAGAGGCGACCATGATGCCCTTATCCGTGAGCTTGCCTGTCGGATACATATTGGCAAACGAATACGACACATTGGCCGCCGAGGTGAAGTTGGAAACGTCCTTGCTGGTGAGAGTGCCGCCGCCGAACGTGTCCTTCTGCTGGCTGGAACTGGGACAGACAAAGACCTCCTGGTTAATGTCGACGGTGCGGACGAGCAGGAACGCGGCCGCCAGCACGTTGTTGGTCCCGACGGTGCCGTTCGGCGCA
Source organism: Tepidisphaeraceae bacterium (assembly GCA_049514055.1). Taxonomy (GTDB): domain Bacteria; phylum Planctomycetota; class Phycisphaerae; order Tepidisphaerales; family Tepidisphaeraceae; genus JANYKD01. The sequence goes on from JBEKVL010000016.1 coordinate 17,674, forward strand.
GCCAGAAACGGATTGGAGGATGGACTGGTTTTGGCGCCGCCGGTGAAATCAGGCTTGAACGAAGCGGCAACTGCGTAATCGTAGTAGGTTCGTGGATACATCTTGTTGTCGTTGGCGTAAAGTTGCAGCGCCTGGCCGATCTGGCGCAGGTTGCTGGCGCATTTCACGCGGTTGGCGCGTTCCTTGGCCGCGTTGAGTGCCGGCAGAAGGATGGAGATGAGACACCCGCCGCCGACGAGCACGATCACCAGGGCAATGATGCCGAGGATCAGGCCGATGTTCTTGCCCGACGAGGGCGGCGGCGGGTACTGATACGGCTGGGCATAGACCGGCGGCATCTGCGGCGGGTATCCGGGCGGCGGAACCGGCGGCATCGTCGGAGGCATGGCCGGGGGCGGCATCGGCGGTACGGAATTCTGCGACGGCTGGTTGTCTTGTGTCATGGTGTCCTTTCAAAGGTAGATTTACCAAACGACTATCAGAACTTCGGAATCAATACAGTATCGAGATCGAGTTGGGGATCAGCGGTGACGGTGTCCTTACTGGCGGCGGGGTCGGTTTGGTAGAAGGTGACGCTGCCCTGCCAGATCTTCGCGGCGGTGTAGATGTTGTCTTTGTTCGCGCCGCAGAACGAGCTCTGCGACCATTCGACGTGGCCATCGTTGTACAGCACGTTCTGGCCATCCCGCTCGTGGTTACGGCTGTTGGCGAGGCGCTGCCGCTCCTGCGGATCGCTGGATGTAAGACCGGCCACCTTTGCAGCGTCGGCGGGGGTAGTGAAGCCGTCGTTGCGGTCGGCGGCGATGGCGAAATCGGCCGTTACGTTGGGGGACCACTTATACCCGGTCTGGATGGAACTCTGGCCAGAAGCAACGACGATCTGGCTGGTGGGATAGGGATTGGCGAAGGAGTAGGAAATGTTGTTGGCGGAGGTGAAGTTGGAGACATCCTTGCTCGTGAACACCGTGCCGGCGTCACTCGCGAAGTTGTCCTTCTCCTGATTGGACTTAGGGCAGATAAAGACCTCCTGGTTCAGGTCGGTGGTGCGAACGAGCAGGAACATGGCGGCCAGCGTGTTGTTGACGCCGGCACTACCGAGCGGCTGGGGGAGAAACGGGTTGGAACAGGGGCTGGTCTTGGCCCCGCCGGTGAAATCGGGCTTGAATGTTCCGAGGACGGTGGGATCGTAGTAGGTTCGCGGATAGGACTTGTAGTCGATGGCATAGAGCTGCAATGCCTGGCCGATCTGGCGGAGATTTGACGGACACTTCTGTCGTGAAGCCGCACCTTCCCTGGTGACGGTGAGCACTGACAGCAAAATGACGAGGCCCACTCCCCCCGCCGATACGACAATAACGACTGCCACAAGCCAAAGTGCTCCTGAGATGGCCTTCTGTCCGGTCGGCGGCCCAGGCGGCGTACTCGAACCCTGCGGCGGCGTGTCCTGCGGCATGAATATCCTCCCACAAGGGATCCGACATCCGGGGCATTTTGTAGCCGGAACCGCCGGCGAGGTCAATAGCCCCGGGCCGGCCTCGCCTGCGCGGGCAGGGCCATGGCATTTGGTGCTGCCGGTACACTCACCGGCAGGTTCGTCCCCCGGTTGTCCGCCAGTGAGGGCACTGGCGGCACTTTCAGCGGTCAAATGCGATCGCCCTGCGTGCGCGGGGTGCAGCGCGATCTGGTGGCAATTCCGTGTTGGCGGCCATGCAGAGCATTTGTCGGAGTACAGGCGAGAAGCCCAAGCCAGGAGGGCGCGGATGCAGGTTGGGGCGGCGGAGCCAACTGCGAAGGGCCAAAGGGAGGGGCGGGC